>JBKJOH010000077.1:0-2761 GCA_046593295.1 Polaromonas sp.
ACACGCTGCGTTAGACGATTCCGGTATCGTGACCGACCATTCCGGCGTCGTCTAACGCAGCGTGTGATGTTGCGCATATCTCGTTAACCAGTACGGGTAGCCTTGCCAGCTTTGCTGGAAGTAGGCATGCCCGATACCCGAAGGATCAATATGCGCAAGATAAGGGACGTACTACGTCTCAAACTTGAAGCTCGGCTCTCCCATGAGCGATGCGCCGCCGCCCTGAACATCTCTAAAGGCGTGGTCACCAAGTACGTCACGCTGGCCACAGCGGCCGGTCTGGACTGGGTGCAAATCCAGGGCCTGGACGACACGGCACTGCACAATCGTTTGCTGGGCACCCCCCGGCGAGTCAGCGGTTTCGTGCAGCCCGACTATGGCCGCATGCACCAGGAGTTGCGACGCAAAGGCATGACGCTGATGCTGCTGTGGGAGGAACATGGCGCCCAGCATTCGGGCCAAGCCATCCACAGCTACTCGCAGTTCTGCGAGAACTACCGCCGCTACGCCAAGACCCTCAAGCGCTCCATGCGCCAGATCCACCGCGCCGGTGAGAAACTGTTCATCGATTACGCGGGTCCCACGGTCGAATTGACAGACGGCAGCCGTGCCCACATCTTCGTGGCCGCCCTGGGCGCATCGAGTTACACCTATGCCTGCGCCACACCGCGCGAAACCATGGCCGACTGGCTGGGCGCCACCGCCCAGGCATTGCGGTTCATTGGCGGCGTGCCCCAACTCATCGTGCCCGACAACCCCAGGGCGCTGATTGCCAATGCAGATCGGTACGAACCCAAGGCCAATGAGACGGTGCACGACTTTGCCCGGCACTATGGCACCTCGTTCCTGCCCGCGCGCCCCTACCACCCGCAAGACAAAGGCAAGGTCGAGTCAGCCGTGCAGGTGGTGGAACGCTGGATTCTGATGCGACTGCGCCATCAGAAGTTTGCCACGGTCGATGATGTCAACCAGGCCATTGCCCCGCTGCTGGAGCAACTCAATGCCAAAGCGTTTCAGAAGCTTCCCGGCAGTCGAGCCAGTGCGTTCGTCCAACTCGATGCACCAGCACTGCAACCCTTGCCGGCACAGACCTGGGAACTGGCGGTTTACAAGACCGTGCGGGTTCACATTGACCAGCACATCGAGTTTGAGGGCCACCGCTACAGCGTCCCGCAGTCGCTGGTCGGGCAAGTCCTGGAGGCCCGCGTCACGGCACGCACGGTGGAGTTGCTGCACCGGGGACAGCGTGTGGCGTCCCACCTGCGCTGTGCGCACAAGGGTGGATTTACTACGGTGCCAGAACACTTGTCTGCCGCCCACCGGGCGCACATGCAGTGGACGCCAGAGCGGCTGATCCATTGGGGTAACAGCATTGGCGTGGCCACCGGCGCATTGGTGACACGCCTGCTGGAGGCGCGCAAACACCCCGAGCACGGGTACCGGGCCTGTCTGGGCTTGCTGGCATTGGCCAAACGCTTTACCAGGCCGCGGCTGGAAGCGGCTTGTGCAGTGGCGCTGGAACTGGGCACCACCAACAGCTCGCATGTGCGCGACATCCTGGCCAATGGGCGTGACCAAATGCCGCCCGCCACACCAGAGTGGACCAGTCCGCAGCATGCCCATGTGCGTGGTCCTGGCTACTACCAATGAGAACAGCAACCAAAAACACCGCAACCACAGCGACAACGGGAACACCCATGATGATGAACACGACTATTGAACATCTGCGCGGTCTGCGCCTGGCCGGGATGGCCTCGGGATTGGAAGAGCAACTCACCCAGGCCGGAATGACGGGCATCAGCTTTGAGGAGCGCATTGCGCTGCTGGTGGACCGGGAGGTGCATTGGCGCAATGACAAGCGCCAGACCCGATTACTCAAGGATGCCCGGCTTAAGTACAGCCAGGCCAGCATTGAGGATTTGGACACCCGCGCCGGGCGCGGAGTGGATCGCAAGGCGGTGATGAGTCTGGCACTGGGGGACTGGATTGAGAGTGGTCACAGTGTATTGATCACCGGCCCCACCGGGGCGGGCAAGTCTTGGCTGGCGTGTGCACTGGCGCAGTACGCCTGCCGCCGGGGTCACTCGGCGTATTACCAGCGGGTTCCCCGCCTGGGAGAAGAGCTGCGCATTCGCCATGGCAACGGGACGTTTGGCAAGTGGTTGATCCAGTTGGCCAAGACGGATGTGTTGCTGCTGGACGATTGGGGCATGGCCGGTATTGATGCCCAGACCCGGGCTGACTTGCTGGAAATTATTGATGACCGTGCAGCCAACAAGGCCACCATCATCACCAGCCAGCTACCGATTGAGCATTGGCATGCCTGGGTGGGCGACGCCACGATCGCGGACGCCATTCTGGACCGCGTGATGCAAAAGAATCACCGTTTCACCCTGACGGGCGAGTCTCTTCGTCAGAAGCCCAAATCAAGCAAGAAAGAGGTCAATCCAGACCCATCGTGACCGACACCCCCTACAATTTAGATGCGCAATACCGCACGCTGCGCCACCGGTCACGATCGACCGGAATCAGCGGTCACGATCACCGGAATACGCAATTGAACATCGCGCACCGATTCCACGGCTTGACCAACCCAAAATTCGCCCCGTGCGCATGTCTGAGTCGGCAATCGCCGAGGGCATTGAACATCTGTCGGTCGATGGCGTGAGCGTGCCGGTGTTTAACGCTGCCAAAACCGTGGCCGACTGCTTCAAATACCGTAACAAGATCGGTCTGGACGTTGCCCTGGAAGCCCTGCGTG
>JBKJOH010000065.1:0-11945 GCA_046593295.1 Polaromonas sp.
GCTGGCCTGGTCTGCGCTCAATATCTGGCCACTTCTCAAGCGCGCGCTGGCCGAGGCGCGTAGCCCCTTGACCCCGCGCGAGCTTGAATGCTTGAGCCTGGCTTTTCAAGGCCTGACAGCGCGCGAAACCAGTGAGCGCCTGCAGTGCAGCGAGCGCACTGCTAACTACCACCTCGCCAACGCCATGAGCAAACTCAGGGTGGACAACAAACTCGCGGCCATTCAGCGCGCCTGCTGGTTTGGCCTGATTTGAGCGCTGCTGGCAGCGTACAACGCCACACCCGGCTGCTACTGGAAAACCTCTAGTGCTCCTAGCCGTTATCAGACCGCAAGCTGTTCATAATGCGTGCATATGACATTTTTGGCGCTCGACGTAGGCAACACCCGCCTGAAATGGGCCCAGTACGACGCGCCTGTCGTAGGCGCAAAGTTGCTGGCGCACGGCGCGGTGTTTTTAGAGAACATCGACAAGCTCGCTGAGGGGGAGTGGGCCAGCTTGAGCGCACCGACTCAAATTCTGGGCTCCATCGTGGCCGGCGATGCCATCAAGCACCGCGTAGCCGAGCAGGTCGAGCTGTGGGACGTGGTGCCGCGCTGGGTGGTGTCGAGCGCGCAAGAGGCAGGTCTGACCAACGGCTACGACCACCCCTCGCGCCTGGGCGCAGACCGCTGGGTTGCCATGATAGGCGCACGGCACCGGCTCTTGCGCCGTGGCATCAACAAACCCTGCATCGTGGTGATGGTCGGTACCGCCGTAACGGTAGAGGCGATTGATGCATCAGGCAAATTTTTAGGTGGCATCATCTTGCCCGGCCACGGCATCATGCTGCGCGCCTTGGAGTCCGGCACCGCCGGCCTGCATGTGCCGACCGGCGACGTGAAGGACTTTCCCACCAACACCAGCGATGCCTTGACCAGCGGCGGCACCTTTGCAATTGCCGGGGCCATCCAGCGCATGGTCGAAAACATCACCCGCCATTGCGGCCAAGCGCCCGAATGCATCATGACGGGCGGCGCGGGCTGGAAGATGGTGCCCAGCATGTCGGTGCATGTCGAGCTGGTCGAAAGCCTGATTTTTGACGGTCTGCTGGAGATCGCCTCGCAGCGGCTGGCGGCTTGAGTCTGAACTGTGACTGCTATTAATTGAGTAGCTGGTTACGCCCGTATTGATTGGGCTACAGCGATTTTCAGGCATCAAAATCACCTTTTCAAGCGATCTGCAAGCTATTTTTTCGGCACCCGAACGCTGCAGTTCGACCAGGTAATTTGCCGATAATATGATTTATACCTATAATCTGCATTATGCAAACACTCACCTCCCGCGACGTACAGACCAATTACGGCAGCTTCACTGAGGCCGTGACCGACGGCACCGTGTGCGTTACGCGCCACGGGCGGCCTTTGTACTACGCCATATCGGCCCGCCAAACCAACCCGGAACTGTTCATTGGCCGCATGTTACTGGCGTTTGGACAAACGCACACCAATGGCGCTGCTGATGCCGGGGATCGTTTTGCGGGCTTCGTTCAAGCCCTCGGCCACACAACGCCTGCTGGCGATGTGGCCGGTGACACGCTCACAGAACAAGACGTTGCGCAAATAGTTGATGCCAACCGCCTTTAAGCGTAAGCGCAGCGAATTGCCAGGCGCTAGCGCATCAGCCCTTAAATCAGCGACTAAACCTGCCATCGTCATAGACACCAACATCATCGTCAGCGCCATCGTCTTCCCAGCATCTGGCGCGATGGCGGTTGTGGTCAAGGCGCTTAATCGCTACAGCGTCGTTGTCTCAGGCAGCACTTGGGACGAGCTGGCCAGCGTTTTGCAGCGCCCCAAGTTTGACAGCCGATTGCCATTGGCCAAACGGCTACTGGCACTAACCGAGCTGGCCCGCAACGTGCGCGAAGTCAAAGTCACCTCTAGCATCACCGATTGCCGTGACCCCAAAGACAACAAGTTTTTGGCGCTGGCCATTGACGCGGCCGCCACCGTTATCGTCACGGGCGACAACGACTTGCTGGTGCTAAACCCAAACCGCAACATCGTTGTCTGCAAGGCCAGCGACTTTTTGATGGCGCAGTTTTGATTCAAATTGAAGGCCAGCAGGAGTCACTGACGCTGGGAAAAAATTGTGACGGCCACGGGCTTCAAAGGCAAGCAGTAATTGGCATCTTCATCAACATCACTGTTTGCTATCAATAAAGTAGCTGCTTGCGCCCGTATTGATTGGGCTACAGCCCTCTAAACCAATACCCGAACAGGCGCACTAGCCGATTTGCAAAAATCCGCATCAAAAGTCAGCATTTCGCCTTTTTGCTGCGTGCGAGCTAAGTGCAGCGCGTCGGCAAAATCTCCTTGCTGGCTAAACCATTCGCAAGCTTGCCGCACGGCTGCGTGGTCTTCGACTTCAAACCCTTGGGTCGCCAGCAGCGTTTGCAGCATGTGTACCATACCCGCTCGTTTGAGCTGGTAGCGGCTGCGCAGTACCCAAGCGCATTCGAGCAACACCATCACGCTGATCCAAACCACTTGCCCTGCGATGGCTTGCCGAATCGTATCGACTTGCGCCGCATCGTCGTTGGTCAGCAGGCGCACGATCACGTTGGTGTCGGCTACCAGCACGGCGTGCCTGCAAGACTGAGGCAACTCACCACTGTTGCCCCGTCATGCCGTCGCCATAGTCGCTCACTGGCTCAGTTAAGGCTTGCGTTGCGAGCCGAACGGGCGTTCGAACGCAGCCGATCAGTGCATCTAGGCCCAGCAGTTTGGCGGCCGCAGCAGGCGCTGGCGTGAGCAATAAGCCTTCCGGGTGGTCGCGCACCACAAACACCGTGTTTTGCCCCCAAGCGTGCGCGTCACGCAGCGCCTTCGGGATGACGATTTGCCCGCGACTCGACAGCTGCGTGGTGAGCTGCGCAGCCAGCGGCTGGTATGCGCCAGCGTCTGTGGCTGACGACTTGGTAGCTTTTAGCATGGGCTTGCGTTGTAAAAGTTGATGGTTTGAAGTCGGTAAGATTTGGTAAGACGAATTTTACTACAAACGAGTTTTGATCGGTTAGCGGGCACCAACTAAGCGGAGTGGGCTCGGTTTGCGACTCAGGATATGCTACATATTTAATAGCTGATCACGCCCGTATTGATTGGGCTACAGCCAGAAATAGGGGTTAAAAATGACCGCAAAATGGTCAAAACTGCCTGAAAGTTCCAAAACACGACAAAAAATGCCTAGCCGCAAAAGAGTGGGCTACTCCCCCAAGGTAACATCAAAGTCACGATTTAAAACGAGCCCCAACTGGAGCATCCCGATGTCAGACTCAAACGCCTTGAAAGCCGCTTTCGACAAAGCCATGGCCGACTCCAAAAACCTGTCTGAGCGCCCCGACAACGCCACGCTGCTGAAGATTTATGCGCTGTACAAGCAGGGCAGCATGGGTGACAACGCTGACAAAAAACCAGGCTTTAGCGACATGGTCGGGCGCGCCAAGTGGGATGCCTGGAACGCGCTTAAAGGCACGTCGCAAGACGACGCGATGCAGCAATATATTGATTTGATCGCTGATTTGAGCTGATAAACAAGCGTAAAAACGGCTGCAGCCCAATAAAAACGGGCGTGACCAGCTATTTAATTTATAGCAACTATCAATCTGAAAACGTTTGTACTGACTGCTCGCGCAGTGTTGCAACATAGTCTGGCGCAGGATGGGAATGGCTTTGGGTGAGGTGAAGGACATCATTCATGCTTTGCTTCCCTCGACGATGCCTTTGTCTTTAAGGCCCTGAATCTGCTCAGGCGTGAGCCCCAGTTCTTTCAACACAGCGTCCGTGTCCTGCCCCAGCGCAGGCGCATTGCGTCTGTGGCCACCCGGTGTGATGGACAGTTTGGGAATGATGCCCGGCAGCACGATGCTGCTGCCGTCGTTCATGGATGTGCTCGAAAGCATGCCGCGCGCCTTGTAATGCGGGTCGGCAGCGATGTCGGCAATGGTGTAGATGCGGCCCGCCGGAACCGATGCCGCATTCAGAACGGCCAGCACTTCGGTGACGCTGCGCTGCGCGGTCCACTCGCCAATGGCTTTGTCGATTTCATCCACCCGCAGCACGCGTCCGGCGTTGTCAGTAAGCGCCGGGTCTGTGCCCAGATCGTCGCGATCTATGACGTGCATCAGCCGCTTATAGATACTGTCGCCGTTACCCGCCACGAGAACATAGGCCCCCACGCTCCCCACTCCGTGAGCCTCCGGCGGTACGCTGCCCCTTGCACCTGAAGAAGGGGCTGGCCTTGCGTGGGGCGGCCCGGCGCTGGCGGGCGGCGCATCCGGCATACAGCGATAGGCGTTGGAAGGCGCAATGCCGGGCAAGGCGCTGCCAGCGGCTTCGCGCACCGCACCGAAGGCAGCGTACTCAGGCAGCAAACTTTCCATGCAGTTGAAGACGGCTTCGTACAAGGCCATGTCAATCACCTGGCCGCGCCCCTGGGGCGCCTCTTTGCTGACCGACTGGTTGCGATGATGCAGCGCCATCAAGATGCCAATCACGCCATGCAGCGCCGCCAGCGTGTCGCCAATGCTCACGCCCACGCGTACCGGCACGCGGCCTGGCTCGGCAGTCAGATGCCGCAAACCGCCCATGGCTTCTGCCACCACGCCAAAGCCGGGGCGGTCGCGGTAGGGGCCAGTCTGGCCGTAACCACTGATGCGCAGCATGATGAGACGCGGATTGAGTTTGAGCAATTCATCCGGCCCTAGGCCCCAGCCCTCCATCGCGCCGGGACGAAAGTTCTCTATCAGCACATCCGCATCAAGCACCAGCTGGCGGACTATGGCCTGTGCCTCTAGGTTTTTAATATCCAGCACCACCGAGCGCTTGTTGCGCGACTGCACCTGCCACCACACCGAGGTGCCGTCTTTCAGCAGACGCCATTTGCGCAGCGGGTCGCCTGCGCCGGGGGCTTCAATCTTGACAACGTCGGCACCAAAATCAGCCAAGGTTTTGGCGGCAAAAGGCCCGGCAATCAGCTGGCCGAGTTCAATGACTTTGAGACCGGCTAGCGGGCCGGTGGATGTCGAGACTTCATTCGAATCATTAGTCATTTTTCATTTCTTTTTTACAGCCACTTTTTTGGCTGCCGGTTTCTTGGCAATCAGCGCATCCAGGTTTTTAACAATCTCGCCCTCGATCTTGTCCTTGAAAGCGCCGAGCAGAAAGCCCAGCTTGGCTTGCAGCTCAAAGGTGTCTTTGGTGACCGTCAGTGTGCCCGACACACCGGAGCGTGAAAAGCTCATCTCGTCCGACAGCTTGCCTTCTTCATAGCTGCACGTCATGTCGAACTTTTCTTCGGCCTGCTCGGCCCATTTGAAAGCCGCCTTGCGGGCATCAAGCAGGGTCATGCCGTGTTGCCGTTCGATGTGGATGTCTGCCATGCTTGTCTCCTTATTGGCCGATGGAATTTTTCTTGAGAGCCTGCTGGCGCTCATCTTTTGGCAACTGTGAAAGCCGCGTTACCGCAGCATAAAACCGTTTATAGTCGCGGCCTTCGCGCTCGAACAGGGCAACAAAGCCCGGCACCAAATCATCGTAGGCGGCCTGCGCGCCGAACGCTGCGTTGTTGGCATTGGCGACCCACATGTCGTATCCGCTGAAGCCGCCCCAGGATGTTTTCAGCAGCGCGTAGCTGTCACGAAAGCGTTGCATGGCTTCCTGTTTTGCTATTGATTTAATAGCTGGTTGCGCCTGTAAATAGGGCGTTACAGCCTCTTTTTTCTCGTAAATAGCCTGCAATTCACGGCGCGTGGACAGCAACAGGGCTTTAAAACCCTGGCGGCGCTGCTCGAAGGCCGCGTAGCTTTGGCGCGCTGCGTCACTTGCCTGACTGGCAAGCCAGCGCTGGCTGCCCAGGCGCTCCACCGTGGTGGCGAAGGACTCATTGAACGTGGTGTCGCCACTGGCATAAACCACCTGGTGTGCCAGCTCGTGAAAGATTAGCCGCGCCAGTTCGCCCTCGGGGTAGTTGATGAAGGTGTTCAGCAGCGGGTCGCCACCGGCCCAGTTCATCCAGCCCAGCGTTGAATAGGCAGGCACGGGGTAGACATTGACTTCAAGGCCTTCGGCTTTGAGCCTGTCGGCTTCAAGGCGTGCATCAGCTTGGCTAAAGTAGCCCCGGTAACCGACACAGCCCGCCACCGGAAAGCACCAGGTCTTGAGCGTGAGCGAAAACTCGGGCGCCGCCGCCACGTTCCACACCACGGCGCTGCGGTGCAGGTCGGCATAGCGGTGGTAGCTGGCGTTGTCTGGCAGCTTGAGCTGTGTCACGGCAAAGCTGCGGATGCGCTGGCTCAGGGCCAGTTGCTGCTTCAAGGCATCCGGCGTTTGCGGGTCCAGCAGCATGTCGCTGACAGGCCGCGCCGCGTTGACCATCTGCATGTGGCCGCTGACCGACTGCCAGTAGTAGCCGACCGTGCTGCAGCCGCCCAGGGCTGATGCAGCCATGCAGACGAGCAGCGTAGAAAGCGTTCGCCACCATGCGCTGGCCCTAGGGTCCCTAGCCCAACGGATATCCGTAGCCGATTTGTTTTTCATGCAACCAGACTGACTTCAACCAGGCAGTCGTAAAACACCGGGCCGTTACCGATGTCGGTGAGGTGCTGGCTGGTGAGCTGGTTGACGTTGGTTGCCGCCAGGCCCAGCTTGCGCCACCAGATGCCCATGCCGTTGACGACACCGGGACGCGCCCTGCTGGATACTTTTGCTTTGACGATGTAGTCGCCGCGCAGGTTATGTACCCTGACCACTGCACCGCTGGTGATGCCGCGCTGGGCTGCGTCTTGCGCATGTATCTCCAGCACTGGCTCGGCTTCGATGTCGCGCAGGCTTTTGACGTTGACAAAAGTCGAGTTTAAAAAATTGCGTGCGGGTGGCGAGATCATGGCCAGCGGAAAGAGCGTTGAGTCGCCGCTGGCCTCGTAGTTGGGCAGGTGATCGGGCAAGCCATCCATGCCCTGCGCTGCCAACGCTACGCTGAAAAACTCGCACTTGCCTGACGTTGTGTAAAACCCGCCTTCGGCAAACGGCGCATCTGGCAGTTTCAGGGTTGAAAAACCTTTTTCAAGCAGTTCATTGAAGTCAACCTTGTCACCAAAAACAGCGCGGCACAGCGCCTCGTCATCATCCAGAAAGCACGGCTCGTCAAAGCCCATGTGCGCGGCCAGTTCACGAAAAATCTGGCTATTCGGTTTGGCCTGTCCTAGCGGTGCAATGGCAGGGCGGTTGAGCAGCACGTCGGTGTGTCCGTAGGAGCTGTGTATGTCCCAGTGCTCAAGCTGGGTGGTGGCCGGCAGGATGTAGTCGGCGTAGTCGACGGTGTCAGTCTGAAAATGTTCGAGTACCACGGTAAACAAGTCTTCGCGTGCAAAACCTTGCACGACTTTGCCGGACTCTGGCGCAACGGCTCCCGGGTTGCTGTTGTAGACGATCAGCGCTTCGATCTTTGGGCCAAACGCAGCTGACGTTTCGGCCAACAGGTCGTTGCCTATGGTGATCATGTTGATGGTACGCGGCTGGTGGCCGTTTAGTAGTTCAGGTTTATGCAGCGCCACCTTGTCCACCGGGAACAGCCCAGAACTACTGAGCAACACGCCGCCAGCACGATGCCGCCATGCGCCAATCAGCGCCGGCAGGCAGGCGATGGCGCGGGTCGCATTGCCACCACCGCGTACCCGCTGCATACCGTAGTTCAGGCGTATCGCGGCGGGCTGCCTGTTGACCATGCACCGGCCATAGTCACGAGCCAGTGATTTGATTTGCTCAACGGGGATGCCGCAAATGGCGGCAGCACGCTCTGCGGGCCATTGCAGCGCGCGCTCACGCAAGGCTGGCCAGCCCACGGTGTACTGCACGATGTAGTCATGGTCCAGCCAGTCGTTGATGATGAGTTCATGCATCAGCGCCAGCGCGAGGGCTGCATCAGTGCCGGGCAGCAGTGCAATGTGCTCGTGGCATTTTTCGGCGGTCTCGCTTTTGCGCGGGTCTATGCAGACCAGTCTGGCACCGTCACGCTTGGCCTGTTGCGCGTAGCGCCAGAAGTGCAGGTTGCTGCCAATCGAGTTGCTGCCCCAGATGAGGATGAGTTTTGATTCCGCAAAAAACTCCACCCGCATACCGACCTTGCCGCCCAGCGTGTATTTGAGGCCTTCGCCGCCAGCGCTTGAACAGATGGTGCGGTCTAAAAACGATGCGCCGAGGCGGTTGAAAAACCGCGCCGCCATGCCTTCACTCTGCACCTGGCCCATGGTGCCGGCGTAGCTGTAGGGGACTATGGCTTGTGGGTCGCGTGCGGCAATCAGCTTTAGCCTGGCAGCAATGTCGCCAAGGGCAGCGTCCCAGCTGACGGGCTCGAACTGGCCGGAGCCTTTGGGGCCAACACGTTTGAGCGGGTGCAGCAAACGCTCGGGGTGATAGGTGCGCTCGGTGTAACGCGAGACCTTGTTGCACAGCACACCGCCAGTCTGCGGGTGATCGGGGTTGCCGCTGACCCGCGTGGCCACGCCATTTTCGACCGTTGTCAGCAGCGAGCAGGTGTCGGGGCAATCGTGCGGACACGCGCCACGCACCGGGGCCTGTGGATTGCTACCTGGCATCAAACTGATGCCAGGGACTGAAAGAGGGGATGTGCTGATTGATTCGTGCATGAAGTGCCCTAGCGTACACGGCACGCGCGGTCAGCGCTCAGTTATGCTCATAGGCCATACGGTTTTTGCTTGTTGCCCTGATGCCTTCGTCAATCCCTTCTCCCTCAGCTTTGGTGTTTGCGCTCGTCAAGCTGATGCGTCCGCACCAATGGCTTAAAAACGTCTTTGTGTTTGCCGGCCTGGTGTTCAGCCAGTCATGGCTCGACGGGCCCATGGTGCAGCGCGTGTTGCTGGCCTTTGCCGCGTTTTGCTGCGCCTCCAGCATGGTCTACATCCTCAATGACTGGCATGACCGCGCAGACGATGCGCTGCACCCGACCAAGCGCCACCGGCCCTTGGCCAGTGGCATTGTTTCGCTGCCACAGGCGCTGGTGCTGGCGGGGGTGTTGTTGCTGGCAGGGTTTGGTTTGGCGCTACACAACCGCGCCCTGCTGCTGCTGCTGGGCGTGTATGTGCTGCTGAATCTGGCGTATTCGTGGTGGCTCAAGCGGGTGCCGGTGGTTGATGTGTGCATCATCGCGTCGGGCTTCATGCTGCGCCTGCTGGCGGGCACTTACGCAGTCGGCATTGCGCCATCACGCTGGCTGCTGCTGACGGGTCTTTTCCTGGCGCTGTTTTTGGGGTTTTCAAAACGCAAGGCCGAGAGTTTTCATGCCGTTGCCAGCCAGCGCGCGGTGATGGCCCATTACCCGGCGGCCCTGCTGGATGCCTTTGTCGCCGTGACCTTGACGGCCACGCTGGTGACCTACAGCTTTTACGCCAGCAGCCCGGGGGTACAACTGCAACATGGCGCGGGGCTTGTTTATACCGTGCCGGTGGTGATTTTTGGCATGTTGCGTTACGCCTATCAGGTGCGCCAGTCGCGCGGCGCTCGCGGCGAAGACGTGGCACGCGATTTGTTTCGCGACCCATGGCTGGTGGCCGCCGGGCTCTGCTGGGCAGGTCTTTTTGCAAGCAGCTGGCTGCGATGAATGCCTGAAGCCGCGACATCACAGCCCGCGCGCTTGCCCGTCAGGCGCCTGCTGCTGGTACTTGGCATAGCGGCAACGGCCTATGCGTTGGCGCTGCTGGTGTGGGGCGACGAGCCCGCAAGCTACCTGTACCTGCTCTGGTCATGGACGGGCTTGCAGGCGATGGCACTGTGCCTGCTGAACTACCTTTTGCGCGGTATTCGCTGGCGTTTGTGGATGGCGCATTACGGTCGGCACTTCGGCTGGCTTGAAGGCCTGCGTCTGTACCTGGCGGGCTATGCCTTCACGCCAACGCCTGGCAATGTGGGGGAGGCGGTGCGTGGCCTGATGCTGGCCCACAAGCCCTTGAGCCTGGCGCAAAGTCTGGCGATTTTTGGTGCCGAGCGGCTGGCTGATCTGCTCTGCCTGCTGCTGCTGTGCCTGCCTGCGCTGGGCTGGCTGCTGCCGTGGGTGTGGGGCCATGCATCTGTGCAGGCTGCGATGCAATCAAACCCGAACTTGGCTGGCGGATTGCTGGCGATGGTTGCGCTTGTTTTGGTGCTTGCAGCGGGTTTGCTGCTGCGTTACCGTGCCCGCTTGCTACCGCGTTGGACGTGGCTTGCTGAAGCGGCGCAATGCCTGCGTTTGCGGCCAGGGTTGTGGTTTGGCCTGACGCTGCTGGCCTGGGCGGCGCAAGGCCTTGCGGTATGGCTGATTTGCCGGGCTTTGGCGGTGCATTTGCCGCTGTGGACGGCCATCAGTTTTTACGCGGTGGCCATGGTGGCGGGTGCGCTGTCGGCTTTGCCTGCGGGCTTGGGCGGAACCGAGGCGGTGTTGACTGGCCTGCTGGTTGCCCAAAGCGCCACACCCGCCATGGCCCTTGCCATCACGGTGCTGGCCCGGCTGCTGACGCTGTGGCTGGCGGTGGGGCTTGGCGTGGCTGCGCTGCTATATAGTGCGGCGATTCGTAAAGACATAAAGCTTTGATGACTGTATCCATAAACCATTCCGAGACTGACATGACGCTAGTCACCCGCTGGCTATTGGTAGTGGGTGCCTCTTCGCTGCTGCTGCGCTTTTGGATAGCCAGCACCTTTCCCATCACTGGTGATGAAGCACTTTTTTACTGGTGGGGCGTGTTCCCCGACTGGGGTTATTCAGACCACCCGCCCATGGTCGGCTGGCTGATCGCGCTGATGCGCATGATGTTTGGCGACAGCATTTTGTCGATTCGCCTGCCCGTCGTTTTGCTGCCGCTGGGCTTGGGCGCTGCCCTGTGGTGGGCGCTAAATGGCATCGACAAAGTGCGTGCTGCGTGGGCGGTGGCTTTCTTTTGGCTTGCGCCACTGAACTGGCTGAACATGCTCATCACAACCGACACGCCGCTGATTTTTTGGTCCGTATTGTCAGCCGCCACGCTTATGCACGCCGAACGCCGCCAGCGCTTCGATAGCCGGGCTTACGGCTTGTATGCGCTGTCAGGGCTGTTTTTGGGTTGCGCGTTTTTGTCGAAGTATTTCTCGGTGGTGCTGGGCTTGACCTACCTGGTTTATTTCGCGCTGTACCGGCGCGAGCGCCTAGCGGGTTTTGCCTTGCTGGTTCTTTGCGCGTTGCCTGGCCCGGCCATCAACATCGCCTACAACATGTCGCATGGCTGGTCCAACATCATGTTCAACGTCTACAACCGCAACGAGGCCGAAGTGTTCGAGCTGCGCAAGCCGCTGCTCTACCTAGTGATGCTGGCCTACCTCATCACGCCTGCTGCGCTGTGGATGGCGTTTAAACATCGCACGTTGCTTGTCGCAACGGCTCGCTCGTCCTCCATTGGTCTGCGGCTATTAGCCTGCTTGGTCGTCGTGCCATTTCTGTTTTTTGCTTTGCTGTCCGCCAAAAAAATCATTGGCCTGCACTGGGTGCTGTCGTTTTATCCGTTTGGGTTTGCGTTTTTAGCCTTTGCCTTGCCGCTAGAAAAACTTAAAACCTGCGCCAAGGGGCTGGCCTGGTTTGCGGGCCTGCATGTGCTCATCGTCGCCGGCCTGTACATGACCAATCTGGAAACATGGCGCAGCACCGCGCCGCTTTCAAAGCTCTACCCCCAAGTCATTCGCAGCTACAAAACGGCCGATATCTTGAAGCAGATCAGCAGCCCCGGCGTGGTGCTGATGGCCGAGTCATACACGCCTGCCTCCATCTACGGTTTTGAGCGCCGCCAGTACATGCCGGTGTTTGGCGTGGGCAAGTTCCATGCGCGCCAGGACGACATGCTGGTTGATTTTTCGGTTTACCAGGGGAAAACGATTCGCGTCATCAC
>JBKJOH010000171.1:0-11784 GCA_046593295.1 Polaromonas sp.
CGCGCCTATCGGCAGGATGGGGCCAGCCACATTTATGGACTCAACTCAGACCGCATTTTCAAGGGCAGAATGCCGCCGCTCCTCTACGCCGTCGGCGTGTTGAACGTAGAAATCGACCGCGTGGGTCGCGTCACCAAATTGGACTGGATGCGCGCACCGAACCACGCACCCGAGGTGGTCGCCAATATTGAGCGTACTGTGCGAGAGGCATCGCCTTTTCCGGCTCCGAGCAAACTGGGGAAGGTGGTCTACACCGACACTTGGCTTTGGCACAAGAGTGGGAAGTTTCAGCTAGATACCCTTACAGAAGGACAGAACTAGAGCCCCCACGTTCGTTCACTGCGTGTAACTCTCTGCCCCCGAGGGTCCGCATTTTTCCTTGGGGCGGCCCGACGGAAAAACCACTATTTATTGTTTCAACTGCCTCGGTAAGTTGAATAGCTCCACGGGCTGACCAATAACGGCATGTGGTAGTGTGAACTGGTGTCGGCCACGCCAAAATCCAGACTCACATGGTTCAGAAAATTCGGCTCTGGCAGCTTGATGCCCAGCGCTTTGAAATAGCCCGCAACATCAAACACCCCCGCTTTGAGCCATTTGCCAATCAGCCTGAGCATGCGCTGATCGGCTATGCGGTGCGCCAAGAATTTCAGCATCCAGTCGTGGTCAATCTCGTCAAAGAATGCCGCTATGTCTGCATCGAGTATCCAGTTCACCCTTCGGCTCTTGATTGCAACAGTGAGCGCTTCCAGCGCATCGTGCTGGCTGCGCCCTTGTCGAAACCCATACGAGAATCCGAGAAAGTCCTCTTCATAAATCGTATTCAGCACGGTCACTACCGCTTGCTGCACGACTTTGTCCTCCACTGAGGCGATGCCGAGCGCGCGCTGTTTGCCATCCGCTTTGGGTATGTGTACCCGCCGCGATGGTTTGGCTCGGTAGGCTCCGGTGTGTATTTCCCGGTGCAGACTGCCGACGCGCTCAGCGAGGCCTTCCTCATAGTCTCGCCACGTCACGCTGTCCACACCTGCCGCTGCATCTTGGCGAAGCGCATAAAAGCTCTCCACCAGTAATTGCGGTGTGATGTGGTGCAGCAGTGCCCGCGCCCCGCACCGCCCTTGTCCCGACGGGCTGCTATACGTACGCCATCAAGTCCCATCGACACGCGTTTATCCCGGCTCGGCGTCCGGGGCGTGGGGTTCTCGTTGGCGTTTCCCTTGGCTACACCCCTTTCCTCCACCACCTCCGCTGGGTCGCCACTTTGGCTACTCCCTTTGTTCGATGGCTTCTTCGGTACTACGGGCCTTAACTTTGGCTGTTGCGACTGCTCACCGGCGTGGGCGACAAGGTTACGGCTTTGCGCCTTGCCTGTCCCGCCCGCGCCTTGCGGCTCGGGCACCGATGAGATCTCCCAGCTTCCGAGAAAACAAGCTTCCCAACATGCTCAGGGTCTCAGACTGCGCGGGATCAGATCATGTCTTGCGATTGACAACATGCTCCGTTTTGCCTTCTGGTATAGCAACACCATGGGCATCCCGATTGAATGATTTCGCAGCTCTATGGCTGGCCTGCTGGTCTCCCCTGTCAACGCTTCGCCCCACACCTCGCGATGTGCAACGCATGACTCGGGGTCTGAGTGATTCGCCATTTCTTCCCAGTATTGAACTTTCATCAACTACGATCTACCAGCTTTTGCTGGCGCACTGCTATTTTTTTGATAGCTTGTAACGTCCGTATTTATTGGACTACAGCCATTTTTAGTCCTTAAAAAGGCCTTTTTTTAGTCTTTTAAAGCCGTTTTTGCACCATGACCGCCCAAACACAAACTGAATCACTGTTCGTCGACTTCTCCGATGTATGGCTGGCCTACAACGAAGAGTTTCTGGCCAAAAAGCAGTTTGCGGTTGAGGCGATTGACCTGCAAGTCAAGCAAGGCGAGTTCATTGCCATCGTTGGCCCGTCGGGTTGCGGCAAATCAACCTTTATGAAGCTGGCTACGGGCCTGAAGATGCCTTCAGTTGGCAAGATACTGATTGACGGTCAATCGGTGACAGGCCCTCTAAAAATATCGGGCATGGCGTTTCAGGCACCTTCACTGCTGCCCTGGCGAACCACCATGGACAACGTGTTGCTGCCGCTGGAAATCGTTGAACAGTATCGCAGCAACTTCAAGCAAAAGAAAAAAGAGTACGAAGAACGCGCGCGCAAGCTGCTGCAAAGCGTGGGCCTGGGTGGCTATGAAGACAAGTTTCCGTGGCAGCTGTCTGGCGGTATGCAGCAGCGTGCCAGCATTTGCCGGGCGCTGATCCATGAACCCAAAATGCTGTTGCTCGACGAGCCCTTTGGTGCGCTCGATGCCTTCACGCGAGAAGATTTGTGGACGCTGCAGAAGTTCAACGTCATCCTCGTCACCCACGACTTGCGCGAGTCGGTTTTTCTGGCCGACACGGTTTATGTCATGAGCAAGAGTCCGGGCCGCTTTGTGGTGCGACGTGAGATTGACTTGCCGCGCCCGCGCGACCTCGAGATTACCTACACCAAAGAGTTCAGCGACATCGTGCATGAGCTGCGCGGGCACATTGGCGCTATCCGACAAACTGCGGCCATAGCCATGCTTGACGCAACGCGACCAGCGCACGCCTGATGAGCAAAAAACAACTTCAGTTCTGGGCCCCCTGGATTCTGCTGGTCGCCATCATTGCCATCTGGCAGCTGATTTGCACGGTGTTCGAGGTGTCGGAGTTCATCTTCCCCAGTCCCTGGCGCATCGCCGTCCAGACCTGGGAATTCAAGTGGGTCATCCTTGGCCACGCCTGGCGCACCTACTGGGTCACCATGGTCGGCTTCGGCATCGCCATCGTGGTGGGTGTGCTGCTCGGCTTTGTAGTCGGCTCGCGCGCCTGGCGTATGCCGCCGTCTACCCCTTGATGACGGCATTTAATGCACTCCCCAAGGCCGCGTTTGTGCCCATCTTGGTGGTGTGGTTTGGCATTGGCATTGGCCCGGCCATACTCACCGCGTTCCTGATCTCGTTTTTCCCCATTATGGTCAACATTGCCACCGGCCTGGCAACGCTTGAGCCGGAACTTGAAGACGTGCTGCGGGTGCTGGGCGCAAAACGCTGGGACGTGCTGGTCAAGGTTGGTTTGCCGCGCTCCATGCCCTACTTTTACGGCTCGCTCAAGGTCGCCATCACGCTGGCGTTTGTCGGCACCACCGTGAGCGAGATGACGGCCGCCAATGAAGGCATTGGCTACCTGCTGATATCTGCCGGCTCTTCGCTACAGATGGGCCTGGCCTTCAGCGGCCTTGTCGTTGTAGGTGCGATGGCGATGGTGATGTATGAGCTGGTCAGCTACATCGAGAAGCACACGACCGGCTGGGCGCACCGCAGCTCAAACAACGAGTAATGCGCAGGAGTGTCACTGGTTAAACTCGACCCATGACCTGGAACGCGACGCTGGAACTTAACTACACGCGCCAGGATGCCAAAACGGTTGCCCACTTCAGGCATGACGGCCCGCTCCGGATACTGCAAAGCCTCTACCCCGAGGGCGACGCTATTTGCCACAACGTCATCGTCCATCCGCCCGGCGGGCTGGTGGATGGCGATACGCTGGACGTGAAGGTCACCGCTGGCCCCGGATCGCATGGCCTGATAACCACACCCGGCGCAACCCGCTTTTACCGTTCAGACGGCGAGATGGCGTTGCAGCACACCACCTTGAGCCTGCAAGCCGGTGCCCGTATGGAATGGTTGCCGCTGGAGGCCATTTGCTACAGCGGTTGCCTGGCCGAAAACCGCCTGAGCATGGCACTGGCACCCGGTGCCGAACTGATGGGCTGGGATGTCACCGCCCTGGGTTTGCCCGCCGCAGGCAAACCCTTTGAGCGCGGCAGCTTTTGCCAGCACATTGAAGTTGCCGGCGTGTGGCTGGAGAGCGCGCGCCTTTTGGCCACCGACACATTGCTACTGAACAGTCCGCTCGGTATGGCGGGTCACCGCTGCGTTGCCACGCTGTTTTTTGTAGCCGGCAGCAAGCTGGAACGCCAGCGCAGGCAGGGCGCGCTTGACGTGGCCAGACAGGTGCTGCAAGCGCATCCGCTATGCGCCACCGCCGGGGCAACAAGCCCTGATGCGCAGGTGGTGGTGGTTCGGGTGCTGTCCCCTATGGTGGAGCCCGCCATGGCGCTGCTAAGACAGGTCTGGCTGGCATGGCGCAGCCATTTCTGGCAGCAGGCTTCAACTCCTTCTAGCAGCCCGCGCATCTGGGCCACATAAAGTCTACATAGCGAGGCTACCTAAGAATTGTCCTACTTCAGGACAGGCGCAAACAACGCCTATTCAGTCTGCATTGGCTGTCACAGCGCTTGACACTTTGTTTTTAAAGTTCATTCATCGGCTTTGAAAAACTCTTCAAAGCCACTCATCAGGAGTTCACCATGAATGCTTTGAAAACTATCAAATTTATCGCCGTAGGTAAAGGCATTACAGGTTTCGCCTTGACAGCAGTTTTGGCGATGACCGCCGCAACCGCCCAGGTTGCATCCGGAACGACTGGGATTGATGCCACAGGCAACGCCCGAAGCGAGACCGCCGCCTGTAACAATGGCACGACCCAGCAGGATCGCCAAACCTGCCTTCGTGAAGTTCGCAACGCCAATGCTGAAAAACGCGCCGGGAAACTGGACAATGCCGGCGGTCAGTTCGATGCCAATGCAGCACAGCGATGCAAGGTATTTACCGGTGAAGACAAGATCGCTTGCGAAGCCCGCGTCGCAGGCCGTGGCAACGCGCAAGGCAGCGTTGCCGGTGGTGGTGTCATTCGTGAGGTTGAAACCGTTGTATTGCCAAGAGATGGCCCCCCCGTCAATATTCAGTCACAGACCAATAGCGATGCGATTGTCGTGATTCCCGCAAAGTAATCAGCCAGACAATCGATCAAGGGCTGCTTAAAACTCCGCTTTGCAGGCGTGATGAACGCCACGGGGTGGGCTCAAATCGCTACCAGTTGGCGTACGCCATTGGCTTGCATGTCCTTGCCTTGGCCGCGTGCGATGAATTCACCGCGCTCCATCACCAGGTAGTCGTCGGCCAGCTTCTGCGCGAAGTCGTAGTATTGCTCCACCAGCAGTGCCAGTTGGGCTGTTTCCACAAGTTTTCCGGCAAGGACTATGAAGACAAACGCCCGCGTGACCGTTACGTGGTCGAGTCAAAACGTCTGCTCGGCGTGCTGGAGGTGTTTGTGACCCTGGCGCCTGCGTCAGCCCAGCACCTCGAAGTCAATAAACCCCCGCTCGACGTTGGTCCCGACCAGCTTGACCTGAACCTTGTCGCCCACCCGCAGCGCGTCATGCCTTGACACGACCTTGCCTTCCGCCGGCGGCGAAAACACGCGCACCCAGATGCCGTCGGGGCTGCTGCCGGTGACGATGGCGGCATAGCGCTGGCCGATGTGTGACTCCAGCAGCAGCGCGGCCTCGGACTTGCGCATGTGGCGCTCGACCTTCTGGGCGGCATCCTCCTGCTGGGTACAGTGAAGCGCCAGGCGGGCCAGTTCGCCGCCGCTGTAGGGCGGTGGTTTGCCGACCAGTATGGCCTTGACCATGCGCTGGGTGATCAGGTCGGGAAAACGGCGGTTGGGGGCGGTGGCGTGGGTGTAATCACGCACGGCCAGGCCAAAATGCCCGATCGGCAGGCCGCCATGGGCCTCCACCACATATTCACCCCGGCCCATGAGCTTGACGACGACCAGCGACAGGTCGGGAAAACGCAGCGGGTCAGCCTTGCGGCGTTGGATGAGGAAGGCCTCCAGCGCCTTTGCATCGGGCTCGGGCGGCAGCGTCGTGCCGTACTCCGCGGCCAGCGACACAATGCGCAGCCAGCGCTCGGGCGAGCGCACCACGCGCCGCAGCGACGCGCCACCTTTGGCGGCCAGGAAGCGCGCCGCACAGCCGTTGGTCGCAATCATGACCTCCTCGATCAGCTGGCGCGCGCGATTTTGCACCTGTTCGGCAATCGCCACCACGCGCTCGCCCTCAAACACGGCGCGCGGCTGAAAGCTTTGCAGCTCCAGCGAGCCCTGCGCATGCCGCAGTACACGCAGCTGCTGCGCCAGCGCATCCTGCGCGTGCAGCTGCGCATCCAGGCCTGGCACTTTCGCGGCCTCTTCCGGCAACGGACCCTGGCCCTCGATCCAGGCGCTGATGGCATCGTAGGCCAGCTTGGCCTTGTTGCGCACCTTTGCCCGGTAAAGGGTGGCGCTGGACAGGGTGGCATCCGCCGCAAAAACCATTTCTGTGACCAGCGCCAGCCGATCCTCGCCCTCGTTGAGCGAGGTCAGGTCGCAGGACAGGCGCTCGGGCAGCATGGGGAAAATCCGCGCCGAGGTGTAGACAGAGGTGGTGTTGATGCCAGCTTGGGCATCGATCGCACTGCCCTTTTTGACGATGGCATCGACATCGGCAATCGCCACCAGCATCCTGATGGCGCCGCGGTCCTTGCCCTTTTTGAGCAGCTCGCAAACGGTCAGCTGATCCAGATCCTGCGAATCGTCGTTGTCGATGGAACACCAGAGCATGTCCGTGAGGTCAGCGATGGTTTCATCCTCCCCGCCTGCATCATCCGCCGGTACGGCAGCGCCGCGTATGGCGGCCAGTTGGGTCAAGGCCGCCGCCGTAAAGTGCGGCTGCAGCCCGCGCTCGGCCATCACATGGGTGGCGATGCGGACCAGGTCGGTGCGGTTGTGGTTGCGGTTTTTCATCGCTTCAATATACCTCTGACTGGCAGGTCGGTTCGGCCCCGCGTCCGACAGACAGCTGACGATCACTGCCACGGCGGATGAAGTGGGCACGGTGGCTACCGTTTACCTGCAAATCAACCCGGCGAAAGACCGGCATATTGTCTGCAAAAACGAGTCCCTGGCTGAGTGCTTTGGGCCGCTGGGCAAGGTTCAATAAATCAGCAACCTTATTGCGCTTTGCGCTTCACATCAATCAATGAGGCGTGTCGCTGCTGGTGCCGTTGCGGCAGTAATCCAGCAACTCCTCCAGCTCATTGGACTTGTCAAACACTGCGTCAGAGCCCAGCTCTGCACAGCATTCGCGTATGTCCCGGGTGGCGTAGTTGGTCAGTACAACCACCTTTTGGTAGTCCAGGCGATTGCGGCAGTTCCTGAGCACGCCAAGCCCGCTGCCCTCCTTGAGGAAGAGGTCAACGATGGCGAGATGCCAGTCGCCATCGTTGTCCGAGAGCCAGCGGCTGGCCTCGCTTTCAGTTTCGGCAAAGCCAACCACCTTGACAGGTGCGATTTCCTCCAGCGTTGCAATCAGGTTTTCGCGGATGGTTGCGCTGTCTTCGACGAGATAGGTGATGAGTGCCATGGCGTGCTTTTCTGCGTTGGGTGTGATTGATTAAAAATAGCACGCCCTGTGCCAAAGTACGTAGCTTCACAGCGGTCACCGGTGTAGGAGAAAGGCCTGTGTAAAAATCGGGTTATTGGGGTCAGACACTAATTTCGCTGCAGTGCAAGCACTGCACCCTACGGGCGAGCCAAAGGCTCGGCGAATTTGGGCTCTGACCCCAAAAACCCATTCACAAACCCAAGGAATTTTTTATGCCATCCATCATCACCCGCTACGCTGCCACTCTGCTGGCCGTTTTAGCCATTACAGCAAGCCCTTGCGGCTGGGCACAATCAGATGCCGCCTTGGCCGCATCAGCCAAAGAAGCAGGCGCAGTCGTTACCAAAAGCGGCCTGGTGTATCGCTCACTGAAAGATGGTGCGGGTAGCAGCCCTCTAGCTGCCGACAAAGTCAAGGTTCACTACAAAGGCACCTTCCCCGACGGCAAAGAGTTTGACAGCTCCTACAAGCGCAATGAACCGACAGAGTTTCCCCTGAACCGCGTGATTGCCTGCTGGACCGAAGGCGTGCAGTTGATGAAAGTCGGCGGCAAAGCCAAGTTGACCTGCCCCGCCTCAATCGCCTACGGCGAGCGCGGCGCTGGCGGCGTGATACCGCCCAACGCTACCCTGGTGTTTGAAGTGGAACTGCTGGCGATCAACGCAAAGTAAGTAGCCGCCGGCTACCGGCAAGATCAGGGCTTGACGGCATCAGCAGTCGAATTTTGCGACTTGCCTGTGCGGCTATTGCGGCTGGTGCGGCTGGTGGCTGGCTTAACGCTTGCGGCCACAGCCACATTCGATAGCTCGGGTACAGCCGTGCGCGCATCAATCAAGGGGCAATCGGTGCTGCTGCCAAACACCATGTGCCCACCCGGAAACACAGCAGGCAGCCGTTCGTGAATCTGGTAGCGCATGTCAATCGGCGACACCATGTTTGAATAAACCGGCTGGTTGGCTTTGTTGTAGACCGTGTAGCAGGACATGGCGGGGCTAGCAAGCATGGCCAACGCCAGCAGTGAAAGTGGTCGGGTTGTTTTAGCAATCGTCATTTCAAACTCCTGATTTTTAGCGGCAAAGTCAGCGTGTCAAAAACAACATGATGGCACGCCCTGGCTGTTTTGATTTCGACAATTTCAAGCAAAAGCCGTTGCAGCGTGCAAAAAACGCCGTTTTTGAGGGCCTAAACGGGCTGCAGCCCAACGAATACGGGCGTGACCAGCTACGAAATCAATAGCGCATATTCGTAGGGTGCGCACTGCGCACGTCTTCGGTTGTTCATCCACGCAACATCAGCCGCGCTGAGTGGCTGGTTTGTGGGTAGACGCAAAGGCCTTACGCTCAGTGGCCATATCTACGTGCTACAGGCGCAGGCGGCTTCCATCGAGGCGCTGAGTGAGCGACTTCCTGCCCTGTTCAGGTAGGTCGCACTGGCTGTCACCGACGCCGACGGTGAAAACTGCTAGACGCAGCTCAGTCCTCCAATTACGATCATCAACTCGGGAATCAACCCAAGTCAAAGGAGACACTGAACCATGAAGCCAAAACCATTTGTCGTGACACCGAACACGTACCCTCGTGCGCTCAATGTGGTAGGCGAGAAAATTACCGTGCTGGCATCAAATGCTTCGACGCAAGGCTATGAGATTTTCTTGCAGCAGGGCGATGAGGGAACCGGACCGCCGCCGCACAGCCACGACTGGGACGAATCCTTCTATGTCGTCAAGGGCAATGTAGAGATCAGTTACGGTGACAAGACCATCACCGCCACGCCCGGCACACTCGTTCACCTGCCCGCAGGCACGATCCATGGCTTTCGCTTTGGCGCAGGCGGCGGCGAGATGATCTCGGTCACTGGCCAGACCAGCCACGCCACGCAGCTCTTCACCACTATCGACGAAGAAGTCCCCGCAGGCCCACCCGACATTCCCAAATTGATCGCGGTTGCCCAGAAATGCGGAGTGACTGTCGCCATTTGACGGGCTAACTGCTATGGCCGTTTGATGCCAGGCGCTGAAATGACGATCAACCAGGAGTTCCACACACTCGTCTACAAGGCGACAGGCTTCCACCCAATGGGCGTTGGAGCTTTCGCCCGTCTCCCGAATGAAGCGCTCAACTAAAGAATGCGGGCTAACCGCCGCATGAACGCCGACCTGCTTCAGCGCCGCTTCGCGTCGCTTGCGCAGTTGGGTTATGCGGAACGTTAGGCATTTTAAAAATAATGCGTAGATGAGCACCATAAACCATATGCTCCCTGATTCAATTAGGCTGGCCGATCTGTACTGTGGACACGAGGGCAAATATATTTACTCTCTAAAGGGCCGATTCGATCCACAGCTAGTTAATGAGCCAATTCAACTCATGGAATTATCATGTGGGTGCTGGATTGTGATTGACGGAAATAACCGAATTGGATTGATTCTCAAACGGAATATGGACGCCAAGTTAGGTGAATTTCCGAGCAAGCTATTTGTGTTCATAAAAAATGAAGAGATCGACGAACAAGAAATATATTATTGGAACCCGTATCCCAAATCGTTTGGCTATGTTATCCCTCTAAGTAAGCAATTGAATATTGTCATTCAAAACAAGAAATCATTTAAAAGTGAAGCTGATTACAACAATGAGGTAACTAGAATTACGTCTTTGCTAACAAATCAAATGCACGAATGTCATCCTCATACCTCAAGCAATGCAAACAATGGGATCGGAGTGAATAAATGCCCAACGAACAAGCAACTGTCTTAAAAGTCAAGCATTTTCGACCTCCCGGGTGTGCAAATTTTCGTTCCATGGCGTGCCTGATTTGATGATGGCATTCAAGATCGTCAGCAGCTTGGCGCATGCACGCGACCAAGGCGACCTTCTTTGCTTTTCCTGCTGCCAAGAGGCGTTGATAGAACGCGCGAATGACGGGGTTGAAGCGAAGAAGAATTGGGGTCAGACTCGAAGAAGAATTGGGGTCAGACTCCAATTAGATCCAAACCACGCCCACCGTCGCACTACCTGTGGGCCGCACTGATCGCCCGTATCTACGAGGTTTTTCCGCTGCTGTGCCCGATGTGCGGGGGCCAGATGCGCATCATCGCCTTCATCACCTTCAGCGCAGACATCCACAAAATCCTTGAGCACATCGGCGTGGACAGCGAAGCCCCGCGCATCGCCCCGGCACGCGGGCCACCGCTGTGGGATGACGGTGGTGCGCAAGAATCCCAGGATCTGGGCGAGGGTGTTGAGGCTTTACCGGACTGGGACATGGCAGCCCAGCCAGCACCAGACTACCCCGACGATCAGCGCACTACTTGGTGATTTTGCTGAACTTGTCGATGGTGGCAATGGCACCGCCGGGGGAGGGCTGTGCCGCGGTAGGCCATCGGACGTGTCGTTTGCGCCGTTAGGTGCGTCAAATTCTTGGGGTTCAGGCAGTCACCTCGGGGAAAACCCGCTTTCTCAGGACGGTTTATGGTGCGATACATGCCCTCATGCGGTTGAAATTCCTATCCGTTAGAGGTAAGCCAGCTCGGTTTTGAGGCTATAGTGTTTGTAACGTAGTACCTCGCTCACCTGATCCAGCAGGCGCTTGGACTGGGGAAGATAGGCGACAGAGTTCATAGATTCAAAACCATGTATAAAAACACAGTATTGACGACAAAAAGCAAGCTGTCAAGCGGGTTGCGAGGCTTTCGGCGGAGTCAGTCCAATCCAGTCGCCCAGCTTATCCCGTCGGATAAACTGGATTTCCAGGATATCCGACGATCTACATTACGTTAAACCGCTGCAAAGAGAGTCTAGTATTTGACGAAATTACGTTTTGTATATACACTTCCGACATGGAGTTCACTTGGTCAGAAACGAAACGTTCCACGAATATCAAAGCCCACGGGCTTGATTTCATTGATGCGCAGAGTGTGTTCGAAGGTATGACCTACACCTTCGAAGATGACCGATTCTCCTACGCAGAGCAACGCTTTATCACACTGGGCGTGCTTGCCGGAATCACTGTCTCAGTTGTGCATACGGAGAATGAACATGAAATCCGCGTCATCTCGTTTCGCAAAGCCACCAAGCGCGAGTCGCAAATTTATTTCGATGCAATCCAAAACTGATTGGGCTCGTCTCAAGGCCGATGAAGCGGTGGCGAATCCTGAACACCCAGAGACCGCCGTAAAGCACATTGTTCGCGGCATTGTTCGTCGTGGGCTTCAACCTTTGCCCTTAATTCGCTGCGCGTGGATCAGGACGTGCTGGAGTGGTTTAAAGCACAGGGCGCGGGCTACCAGACCAGAATCAATACCGTGCTGCGGGCCTTTCGTGACGCATCGGTTTAACTGGTCGCCCAAGTCGGACGCCTGCGGCCCCGCTTGGCTTCGACGTTAAA
>JBKJOH010000294.1:0-15825 GCA_046593295.1 Polaromonas sp.
GTTTGGTGGCTCGGCGATTCGTGCCCTCAGCATGGAAGGCCGCATGACGGTCTGCAACATGGCGATTGAAGCCGGCGCGCGCGCTGGCCTGGTGGCCGTGGACCAGAAGACCATCGCCTATGTCAAAGGCAAACCGCTGGCCCCGACCGGCATCGAATGGGACCAGGCCGTCCAGTACTGGAACACCCTGCAGTCCGATACCGATGCGGTCTTCGACACCGTGGTGCAGCTCGATGCCAGCCAGATCCCTCCGCAGGTCACGTGGGGCACCTCGCCCGAGATGGTGCTGTCTATCGACGACCGGGTACCCGATCCGGACAAGGAAAAAGATGCCAACAAACGCGATGCCATCGAGCGCGCGCTGAAGTACATGGGATTGACACCCGGCAAGGCGCTTGATGATATTTTTGTCGACAAGGTCTTCATCGGCTCATGCACCAACAGCCGCATCGAAGACCTGCGCGAAGCCGCCGCCATCATCAAAAAAATTGGCCAGAAGGTTGCCAAAAACGTCAAGCTGGCGCTCGTGGTGCCGGGCTCGGGTCTGGTCAAAGAACAAGCCGAGCGCGAAGGTCTGGACAAGATTTTTGTAGCCGCAGGTTTCGAGTGGCGCGAGCCCGGCTGCTCGATGTGCCTGGCCATGAACGCCGACCGGCTCGAGCCCGGCGAGCGCTGCGCATCCACCAGCAACCGCAACTTCGAAGGCCGGCAAGGCGCAGGCGGCCGCACCCACCTGGTCAGCCCAGTCATGGCGGCGGCCGCGGCCGTGCATGGCCACTTCGTCGACATTCGCAAATTTGTCTAAGCCTACGCTTCAGGAGAAACACCCATGAAAAAAACCACAGCACTGCTTGCACTTTCACTGGCTTCAATGGCCTTTTTGCTAGCCGGATGCAACACCTTCAGAGGCCTCGGACAAGACGTGCAAAAGGTTGGCGAAAAAATTGAAGACTCTGCAAAGAAGAAATAATGCAAAAATTCACCCTACACAAAGGCTTGGTCGCTCCGATGGATCGCGAGAACGTCGATACCGACGCGATCATTCCCAAGCAGTTTTTAAAGTCCATCCGCAAAACTGGTTTTGGTCAGCATCTGTTCGATGCTTGGCGCTACCTTGACGAGGGCTTTTACGGCAAAGACCCGGCCAGCCGCAAACCCAACCCTGACTTTGTGCTGAACCAGCCACGCTATGCGGGCGCCTCGATCTTGCTGGCACGCAAAAACTTTGGCTGCGGCTCATCGCGTGAACACGCGCCGTGGGCGCTGGACCAATACGGCTTTCGGGCCATCATCGCGCCCAGCTATGCCGACATCTTTTTCAACAACAGCTTTAAAAATGGCTTGCTGCCCATCGTGTTGCCAGAAGCACAAGTGGCCCAGCTGTTTGACGAAGCGTTGGCCTTCCCCGGCTTTACGCTCACGGTCGATCTGGAGCGCCAGGTTATCGTGAAGGCGCAGGGTGAAGAAATTCCCTTCCCGGTGGAAACGTTTCGCAAGTACTGCTTGCTCAACGGGCTGGACGACATCGGCCTGACGCTGCGCCAAAGCGACAAAATCAAAGCCTTTGAAGCCGAGCGGCTGGCCACCAAACCCTGGCTGGCGCACACCGTTGCCGGCTAATCCATTTTTAGGCATTAAAAACGGCTGTAGCCCAATGAATACGGGCGCTAGCAGCTATAAAAAAGATAGTAACCATGAAAATCGCAATTCTGCCGGGTGACGGCATTGGTACAGAAATCGTTGCTGAGGCCGTGAAGGTTTTGAACGCACTCGATTTGAAATTTGAACTTGAGACCGCACTGGTGGGCGGCGCGGCTTACGAAGCGCACGGCCACCCGCTGCCCATTGCTACGCTCAAGCTGGCTAAAGACGCTGACGCGATTTTGTTCGGCGCTGTTGGCGACTGGAAATACGACAAGCTGGACCGCCCGCTGCGCCCGGAGCAAGCCATCTTGGGCCTGCGCAAAAACCTCGGTCTGTTCGCCAACTTTCGCCCCGCCATCTGCTACCCGCAACTGGTCGATGCATCCAGCCTGAAGCGCGAGCTGGTCAGCGGCCTGGACATTCTCATCATCCGCGAACTGACAGGCGACATTTACTTCGGCCAGCCACGGGGCCGCCGCATCTCGCCTGATGGCCACTTCCCCGGCAGCGAGGAAGCCTTCGACACCATGCGCTACTCACGACCCGAGATTGAGCGCATCGCGCACGTCGCATTTCAGGCCGCACGCAAACGTGGCAAACGGGTAACGAGCGTAGACAAGGCCAATGTGCTGGAGACCTTTCAGCTCTGGAAAGATGTGGTCACTGAAATTGGATTGCAGTACCCCGATGTGGCACTCGACCACATGTACGTTGATAACGCGGCGATGCAACTCGTCAAGGCACCCAAGAAGTTTGATGTGGTCGTCACCGGAAACATGTTCGGCGACATCCTCTCTGATGCCGCCGCCATGCTGACCGGCAGCATAGGCATGTTGCCCTCAGCCAGCCTGAACGACAAAAGCCAAGGCCTCTACGAGCCCAGTCACGGCAGCGCCCCAGACATCGCCGGCAAAGGCGTGGCGAACCCGCTGGCCACCATCCTCAGCGCCGCGATGATGCTTCGCTTTAGTTTGAATCAACCCGAAGCGGCTGCGCGGATTGAGAAGGCTGTTGATGCAGTGCTGACGCAGGGGCTGCGCACGCCGGATATTTATAGCGAAGGCACGACCAAGGTTGGGACTATGGAGATGGGGAATGCTGTGATGAAGGCGCTCTAATGTAGAAGTGAGGCAGTCGCCTCGACTGACAGGTTAGGAGGCTTTTGATACAACACGATTCTTCTCTGCTAGTTCTTCCGCTGCCTGCTTTTCTGCTTGTAGTTGGCGCACTTTTTGTTTGGTTGTCTTTGCGATCGCGCCACGAAGAAGGACTGAGCACACAAGAAGAACCGTCGTTACAACAACGATTTCGGAGATGGCGCAACCAAGTGGCTGAAGAAGTGATGGTGCAGCGTCCGACGGAACTAGGTTGGCCGCGAGTTGCAAAGAGAAGGACAAAACAAGAAGTAGCGCACCAGCTATGTATTCGGCTCGCTGATCAGCTATGGAATCAGCCCAATGTTGATTGGCATCCCAATACGATGTGGAAATTTTGCTGATGTTGCGCGGATGCATGCCAATTGCGCCAACAGCGAAGAATAGGGCCGTAATGAAGCCGAGGCATGCCGCCAAAATATTGAGGAACGCTGGTAGAAGCATGGAGCCTCCTAACGCACTATAGCCAAAGCACTCAACATTTTCGCGTAAGCAATCAAGCGTCAGACCAACGCCGCCTGGCTGTTACCTTGCCACGGCCGAATATGCGCTATCGCCGAACCTGCCAGCGACTTGGCACATTCAATGTCGTAATTGCTTTGCAGGTTCATCCAGCTTTGCACGTCGGTTGCAAAAAACCGCGCCAGACGCAATGCCGTGTCTGCGGTGATGCCGCGCCGCTCACGCACGATTTCATTGATGCGGGCTGGAGTGACTTCAACGGCGCGCGCCAATGCATTGCTGGAAATGCCCAAAGGCACCATGAACTCTTCGCGCAGAATTTCCCCGGGGTGAATGGGTTTTAATTTTTTAACCATGACTATTTCCTTTAGTGGTAGTCGACGATCTCGACATCTTTGGGGCCTTCTGGTGTCCAGACAAAGCAAACACGAAACTGGTCATTGATGCGCATACTGTGCTGCCCAGCACGGCCGCCTTTGAGCGCCTCAAGGCGGTTGCCGGGCGGCACGCGCAAAAAATCAAGGCTTGCCGCTGCATTCAATTGCACCAACTTGCGGCGCGCCGCTGCTTCTATGTTCACAAAGCGCGCAACACGCAGGTTGTGATGCAGAGTTTTTGTTTCCGAACATTTGAAGGATTGAATTGTCACTGCCGTATCGTATATCGCTACGAGATATAAGGCAAGTGTCAATCGGCCTGTATACGGTCACTTATACTCAAAGGTATATGATCGCGCCTGTGACTTCCACCAACGCCACCCAAGCTTTCGCTTGGGCCGTGTCTGCGCTCATGTCTTCCACCAAAACGACCACCATTAAAGGCTAGCAAGCCCGGTTCGTCGCGCCCTTCCGGCTCGATGAGCCGGGTCAAAAAGCGTTATTTTTGATTTTTAAAGGGCAGTGCAATGAAACTCAAAGGCAATCTCGTAGGTTTAGTAGGCTGGCGCGGCATGGTCGGCTCGGTACTGATCGACCGTATGCAGGCCGAGGGCGACTTTGATTTGATCGAGCCGGTTTTCTTTTCGACTTCCAATGCGGGGGGCAAAGCCCCGGTGCAAGCGAAGAACGAAACCACTTTGAAAGACGCGCACGACATTGATGCGCTGAAAAAGTGCGACATCATCATCACCGCGCAGGGCGGCGACTACACGGCTGAAGTTTTCCCCAAGCTGCGCGCTGCGGGCTGGCAAGGCCACTGGATTGATGCAGCATCGACGCTGCGCATGAATGACGACGCGGTTATCGTTCTCGACCCGGTGAATCTGCCCGTGATTCAAAACGCGCTGGCCAAAGGCGGCAAGAACTGGATTGGCGGCAACTGCACCGTGAGCTGCATGTTGATGGGTGTGGGTGCGCTGTACAAGGCCGGGCTGGTCGAGTGGATGACCAGCATGACCTACCAGGCAGCATCTGGCGGCGGCGCGCAGCACATGCGTGAGCTGCTCACGCAATTCGGCACGCTGAACGCAGAAGTCAAAGCGCTGCTGGACGACCCGAAATCAGCCATTCTTGAAATTGACCGCCGCGTGCTGGCCAGGCAGCAGCACCTCAGCGCGAGCGAGACGGCCAACTTTGGCGTGCCACTGGGCGGCAGCCTGATTCCGTGGATCGACAAAGATTTGGGCGACGGTTCCAGTAAAGAAGAATGGAAAGCCGGGGCTGAGACCAACAAAATTTTGGGCCAGGGCGCGGGTTTTGGCACGGCGGCTGTGCCGGTTGATGGTTTTTGCGTACGAGTGGGCGCGATGCGTTGCCACAGTCAGGCCTTGACCTTCAAGCTCAAAAAAGACGTGCCACTGGCTGACCTTGAAGCCTTGATTGCTGCGGACAACGCCTGGGTCAAAGTGGTGCCCAACACCCGTGAAGCGTCGATCAAAGACCTGACCCCGGTTGCCGTGACCGGCACCATGCAAATCCCGGTGGGCCGCCTGCGCAAATTGGCCATGGGGCCAGAGTATTTGGGTGCGTTTACCGTTGGCGACCAACTTTTGTGGGGGGCTGCTGAGCCTCTGCGGCGCATGTTACGGATTTTGCTCGGGGCCTGAATACCGTCAAACCACTTTCAGAGTTAGCGGTCGCCTAGAGTTTTTGGGGTCAGAGCCCAAATTCGCCGAGCCTACGGCTCGTCCGGAGGGCGCGGTGCGATGCACCGCAGCGAAATTGGTGTCTGACCCCAATAACTCCTCTGCTGGCCAAGCGTTGCCAGCAGACCACAAATCAAAGTTGTAAGCGCAGCATGAATGGCTGTGTCAGAACTTAAGTGGTGTCTTAGCTTGTCAGCGTAACGCCTTGATGTTAAATTCGTTTTTCGAAAATCCGCAGCATTTGTATTAAGGTTTTTGTGCGCTTAAGCAGAATAAAGTTATATGCAAACCAGGCACTGGAGGCTACAAACCCCATGAATCATCCCGTTCGCTGGCACTTTGGGGCTTTGGCGAGTGTCGTTGCACTTCTGGCTAGCCTGGCAAGCTTGGATGCCCAAGCCTTGGCTTTGGGCCGAGTAACGGTTCAATCCGCATTGGGCGAGCCGCTGAGGGCCGAAATTGACATTGCCGAGATCACCCCTGACGAGGCCGCCAGCCTGAGGGCCGGTGTTGCCAACGAAGACGCATTTAAAACGGCAGGCCTTGAGTACACACCGGCAGTCATTGGCGTGCAGGTCAGCCTGCAAAAACGGCCCGATGGCCGCTCCTACCTGCGTCTGAGCAGCAGCCGCCCGGTTGCAGAGCCTTTTGTTGACCTGGTACTAGAGGCTAGCTGGTCGTCTGGCCGCATCGTGCGCGACTACACCATGCTGTTTGATCCGCCCAGCCTACGCTCTGGCAGCGCGATTGCCGCAGCGCCGATTACAGCGCCTGTGTTGCCGCGTCAGTCAGCTCCCGCCGATATCCCGCCTGCCAGAGGCACTGCGGCCATTCCTTACTACCCGACCAGCCCGCCGCCAGCCCGTGCAGCGGCTGTGGCACCGACTCCAGCCCCAACGAGGGCAGCGCCGCAGGAATCCCGTGCCAAGGCCCCTGCATCTGCACCTGCGGGCGAAAAACAGGTCGCCGTCAAATCTGGCGATACGGCTGGCAAAATCGCCGCCCAAAACAAGCCCGCCAGCGTGTCGCTAGACCAGATGCTGGTGGCCCTGCTCAGAAGCAATCCTGATGCCTTCATTGGCGGCAATATCAATCGACTCAAGGCCGGTAGCGTGCTGGATATTCCCGGTGCCAATAATGCCGCCGCCATTTCTTCTGCGGATGCGTCCCGGACCATCGTCGCCCAGTCCACCGACTTCAATGACTTCCGCCGCAAACTGGCCGAAGGCGTGCCCACCGGCAGCGCCAGTCGTCGCCAGGCTGCTGGCAAGGTACAGGCCAAAGTCGAAGACCTCGCAGCCCCTGCCGCTGCGCCAGACAAACTGACCCTGTCCAAAGGTGCCTTGCAAGGCAAGGCCGCAGCCGAGGAAAAAATTGCCAAAGACCGTCAGGCCAAAGACGCATCGACCCGCGTGGCCGAGCTAACCAAAAACATTGCCGACCTGAACAAGCTGACAGGAAGCCTGGACGGTTCTGGCGTGACATCGGTCGTCACTACAGTGCCAGGCGTTACACCCACCGCAACGACCATCGCCACGCTGTCGCCCACGGTAGCGCCCATGACGGCTTCGGTGACCAGCACCATCAGCAGTTCAGCCAGTTTGACCAGTGCGACGGCAGCAGTTGCAACGGCCAAGCCTGCTGTGTCAGCAGCGGCAGCGCCGCCGCCCGAGCCAAGTCTGATTGACGAGTTGATGGACAACCCCTACGTCTTGCCGGGCGCGGGCATTTTGCTCCTGCTACTGGGTGCCTTTGGTTTTTACCGCTACAAAAACAAGCGTAATGACGCGGCTCAGGTAGACAGCTCTTTCCTTGAAAGCCGCCTGCAGCCTGACTCTTTCTTCGGCGCCAGTGGCGGCCAGCGCATTGACACCAGCGAAGGTGGTGCCACAGGCTCGTCCCTGGTCTACTCACCCAGCCAGCTTGATGCCGCAGGCGATGTTGACCCGGTTGCCGAAGCCGATGTGTACCTGGCGTATGGCCGTGACCTGCAAGCCGAAGAAATCCTCAAAGAGGCCATGCGTACCAGCCCGATGCGGGTGGCTATCCATGCAAAGCTGATGGAAATCTACGCCAAACGGCGCGATATCAAAGCCTTTGAAGTGGTGGCAGCCCAGGCCTTTAATCTCACGCATGGTCAAGGCCCTGGGTGGACCTATATCAGCGAGCTGGGCCGGGACCTGGACCCAGGCAACCCGATGTACCAGCCCGGCGGGCAGCCACATGCAGCCACCAAGGCTAGCGAAGAAAACGCGCAAGACCAAGCTGCGGCGGCATTCGGCTCAAGCACCATTCCGCAAATGCTCACGGCGCATCCGGTAGTCGCTGCGGCACCAATGAACTTTGACCTCGATCTGGACTTCTCTATCGGGGATGAACCTGCTGCTGCACCGCCTACAGTGACCACTGCTCCAACCCCTGCCGTCGCCGTCGCACCCGCCCATCAACGCGAGCCAACGGTAGCCATGCAGCTTCCGTCAGACCCGATTTTTGACGGTCTTGAAATGGATTTCACTCTCGACGACACGCAAGCCATCAAGGCCACGCCCGAAGCTCCTGCGGCCCAGGCAACAGCACCGCCGCCTGCTCCACCAGCGGCACCCGTTGTTGCCGCACTCGACAGCGGCATGCTGGAGTTTGATCTTGGTTCCCTGTCGCTGGACCTGGACGGCCCGACCACCAAAAGCCCTTCGCTTGCAGCATCGGGGGTGTCAGCCTTGTCGGTATCTGGTGACCCGCTGGAAACCAAATTTGCGCTGGCCGAAGAATTCCGTACCCTCGGCGATACAGATGGTGCACGCTCTTTAGCCGAAGAAGTGGCAGCCCAGGCCAAGGGGCCGCTCAAGAGCAAGACCCAGTCCTTTCTTGCCTCTTTGTCGTGAATGGGGTTTTTGGGGTCAGAGCCCAATAACCCCCGCTGGCCCTTGCCTAGCATACCGTTAAGGCAGCTATTGTGCGAATAGCGCTAGGCATCAGCTACAGTGGCAGCGCCTACGAGGGCTGGCAAAGCCAGCTTTCGGGCAACACCGTACAAGACAAGCTGGAACGGGCCTTGGGCAAGTTTGCCGCCCAGCCTATTCGCACCCTTTGCGCAGGCCGCACCGACTCGGGCGTACATGCGCTGATGCAGGTAGTTCATTTCGACACCGCATTGCAACGCGAAACCGCATCCTGGATACGCGGTGTCAATGCCTTCCTGCCGCACGACATAGCCGTGCAGTGGGCACGGGAGGTGCCTGACAGCTTTCATTGCCGTGGCAGTGCCATTGCACGTCGCTACGCTTACGTCGTGCTGGAATCAGCGGTACGCCCCAGCGTAGAGGCAGGCCGTGTCGGCTGGGTCTATCGGCCCCTGAGCGATACGGCCATGCGGGAGGCTGCCAGCTACCTGAAGGGCGAGCACGACTTTTCATCCTTTCGCGCCGCCCAGTGCCAGGCCAAATCCCCGGTCAAAACCATCAGCAGAATTGATATTTCGCGGCGGCTGGCCGAAGGCTTGGATACCAGCTATTGGCGCTTTGAGTTTGAAGCCAACGCCTTTTTGCACCACATGATCCGCAACATCATGGGCTGCCTTGTGGCAGTTGGTCAGGGTACGCATCCGCCGGGCTGGATCATGGAGGTTCTTGCAGCCCGCAACCGCAATGCGGCAGCGCCCACTTTTTCACCTGACGGTTTGTATTTTCTTGGCCCGCTGTACGAAGACCACTATCGCCTGCCAAACCGCACTGCGGCCTATGATTGGTTGCCATGACAAATAGAGCCCCCACGCTTTCCGCTTCGCGTGATTCACTGCCCCCCGAGGGGGCTGGCCTTGCTAGGGGCGGCCCGTCGCTGCGTCCGTCCGTTCCAATACACAACGCCAGAACCAGAATCAAAATCTGCGGCCTGACGCGCGAAGAAGATGTGGATGCAGCCGTTGCAGCCGGGGCCGACGCGGTTGGCTTTGTCATGTACGAAGCCAGCCCCCGTTACATCACCGCAGAGCGCGCCGCTGAATTAGCCCGCCGATTGCCGCCTTTTGTCACGCCAGTGCTGCTGTTCGTCAATGCCAGTGCTACAGAAATAATAGCTGCTCACGCCCGTATTCAGGGCGCTTTGATTCAATTTCATGGTGATGAGTCGCCTGCAAACTGTGTTGCGACCGGTCTGCCCTTCATCCGCGCGGCCCGCATACCCCTGAATGGGTTTTGGGCCCCCACGCTTTCCGCTGCGCGTGATTCGCTGCCCCCCGAGGGGGCGCAATTCGCCTTGGGGCGGCCCGGCGGCGAATCTCCCGCCGGCCCTGCCCGCTTCGATCTCGTAAAATACGCACAAGATTATTCAAAAGCCCAAGCCATCCTTCTGGACGCACATGTCGAAGGTTACGGTGGCGGCGGGAAAACATTCAATTGGTCACTTCTTCCTCCAAACGTCAACGCTCACCTCGTTTTGAGTGGTGGGTTGACACCTGCAAATGTGCTGGCTGGCATTTTGCAGGTCAGGCCGCGCTGCACCACGCTGGCCGTTGATGTGAGTTCGGGCGTGGAGATTTCGAAAGGAATCAAAAGCGCAGAGAAGATCGACCAGTTTATCGCAGCCGTTCGCGCTGCAGACGAACAATTTGCCAAGACACTAAATCATGTACGAATACCAGCAGCCTGACGTTTCAGGCCATTTCGGAATTTACGGCGGCAGCTTTGTATCTGAAACCCTGACCCACGCCATCAATGAGCTGAAAGCCGCTTACGCCAAATACAAAGACGACCCTGAGTTTTTAGCTGAATTTAACTACGAGCTAAAACACTTCGTTGGTCGCCCTTCCCCCATCTACCACGCAGCGCGAATGAGCCGCGAACAGGGCGGCGCGCAGATCTACCTCAAGCGCGAAGACCTGAACCACACTGGTGCGCACAAAATCAACAACACCATTGGTCAGGCCATGCTGGCACGCCGCATGGGCAAGCCGCGCGTGATTGCCGAAACCGGCGCTGGCCAGCACGGTGTGGCCACTGCAACGATTTGCGCCCGCTACGGCCTGGAATGCGTGGTCTACATGGGCAGCGAAGATGTCAAGCGCCAAAGCCCCAACGTCTACCGCATGAAGCTGCTAGGGGCCACGGTGGTACCCGTCACCAGTGGCAGCAAAACCCTCAAGGACGCGCTGAACGAAGCCATGCGCGACTGGGTTGCCAACGTGGACAACACCTTCTACATCATTGGCACTGTCGCCGGGCCGCACCCCTATCCGATGATGGTGCGGGATTTCCAGAGCGTGATCGGCAACGAATGCTTGAGACAAATGCCCGAGATGACCGGTGGCCAGCCTGATGCCGTGCTCGCCTGCGTGGGTGGTGGCAGCAACGCGATGGGCATTTTTTACCCCTATATTTCCCACGAGAAAACGCGATTGATAGGCATTGAAGCCGCTGGTGAGGGCATGGACAGCGGCAAGCATTCCGCGTCGCTGCAACGCGGCCTGCCGGGCGTGCTGCATGGCAACCGCACCTACGTGCTGCAAAACGAAGACGGCCAGGTCACTGAAACGCACAGCATCAGCGCGGGACTGGACTACCCCGGCGTTGGCCCTGAGCACGCATTTCTGAAAGACATTGGCCGTGCTGAATATGTCGGCATTACCGATGCAGAAGCACTGGCTGCTTTTCACTACCTTTGTCGTACCGAAGGCATCATCCCGGCGCTGGAATCTGCGCACGCCGTGGCCTACGCCATGAAGCTCGCCAAAACCATGCGCACCGACCAAAGCATTCTGGTCAATCTGTCTGGCCGGGGCGACAAAGACATTGGCACAGTGGCCGACCTGTCAAATGCTGATTTTTTCTGCCGCCCGTCCTGCCAGGGTCAAAGCATCAAAGGGGCAAAAGGATGAGCAGAATACAAACAACCTTTGCCGCGCTCAAAAAAACTGGCCGTAAAGCACTTATTCCGTACGTCACAGCGGGCTTTCCGTTTGCCGACATCACCCCCGAACTGATGCACGGCATGGTGGCGGGCGGGGCTGATGTGATCGAGCTGGGCGTACCGTTTTCAGACCCCAGCGCTGACGGCCCGGTGATTCAAAAAGCCGGCGACAAAGCCTTGGGCTTAGGCATAGGCATGTTGCAAGTTTTGGAGATGGTTCGCGTCTTCAGGCTCAAGGACAGCATCACACCCGTTGTGCTGATGGGTTACGCCAACCCGGTGGAGCGTTACGACATCAAACACGGCGCGGGTTCAAACGCTGAATCGGGTAGTGCCTTTATCCGTGATGCCGCGAAAGTCGGCGTAGACGGCGTGCTCATCGTTGACTACCCACCCGAAGAATGCGTGGAGTTTGCAAAGCGCTTGCGTGCGCGCAACATGGATCTGATTTTTTTGCTGGCCCCCACCAGTACCGACGAACGGATGAAGCAGATCGCCAGCGTTGCCAGCGGTTATGTCTACTACGTGTCGCTAAAGGGCGTGACCGGCTCAGGCGCGCTGGATGTCGATGCGGTAAGTGCCATGCTGCCGCGCATTCGCCAGCACGTTAGCGTGCCAGTCGGTGTGGGCTTTGGCATTCGTGATGCCGCAACCGCCCAAGCGATTGGCAAGGTAGCCGATGCGGTGGTGATTGGCAGCAAAATCATTCAGTTGATCGACAATGAACCGAGAGGCAACGTCGCTCGGGTTGCGCAAGATTTTTTAAAAGAAATTCGCATAGCGCTGGACGCATCAACCGTAGCGCATAACCCATAGCCCTCACGCAAGGAATTTCATATGTCTTGGCTAGAAAAACTACTGCCCCCAAAAATCACGCCGACCAACCCGACCGAGCGGCGCAGCGTACCCGGTGGCCTGTGGATCAAATGTCCGAGCTGCGAGGCCGTGCTGTACAAAACCGACCTTGAAAAAAACCAGAACGTCTGCCCGCAGTGCAGCCACCACCACCGCATCGGTGCGCGTACACGGCTGGATGCGTTTCTGGACCCGGAAGGCCGCTATGAACTGGGGCAGGAAGTTTTGCCCGTCGATGCACTGAAGTTCAAGGACAGCCGAAAATACCCCGAGCGCCTGAAAGAAGCGCTGGAAAACACCGGCGAGACCGACGCCCTGGTCGTGATGGGGGGTGCGGTACACAGCATTGGGGTGGTCGCCTGCTGTTTTGAATTTGACTTCATGGGCGGCAGTATGGGCAGTGTGGTGGGCGAGCGTTTTGTGCGCGGCGTACACGCGGCCATCGAGCAAAAAGTGCCCTTCATCTGCTTCACGGCCACTGGCGGTGCACGTATGCAGGAAGGCCTGCTCAGTCTGATGCAGATGGCAAAAACCAATGCGTCATTGACCCGTCTGGCGAAAAAAGGCTTGCCCTACATCAGCGTGTTGACCGACCCAACCATGGGCGGTGTCAGCGCCGGCTTTGCGTTTCTGGGCGACATTGTGATGGCCGAGCCCAAGGCACTGATCGGCTTTGCCGGCCCACGGGTGATCGAGTCCACCGTGCGCGTGACCTTGCCGGAAGGCTTTCAGCGCGCCGAGTTTTTGCAGACCAAAGGCGCGATTGACTTCATCTGCGACAGGCGCGAGCTGCGCAAGAACATCGCCAACTCGCTGGCCATGCTGCTCAAGCAACCGGCTGACGCAGTAGCCTGAACCAAATGACTCGGCAGACATGGGTTTGCTACTAGTTCAATAGCATATATCGCCCGTATTTATTGGTCTACAGCCGTTTTTAGGCCTTAAAAATGGATTTTTCTGGTCTTGATGCCTTTCTTGGCACCAGCCACTAAAAACACAGTCCAGGCACAGGGCAAGCGCATCGTGGGATGATTAAGGTATGTTTATTTGAGGCATGTTTCGATGTCTGATGCGCTCACCCTGTCCTGCCTCCCGCTCTTTCCGCTCGGCACCGTCCTGTACCCCGGTGGCTTGCTGCCGTTGCGGATTTTTGAGGTTCGCTACCTCGACATGATTGGCAAGTGCCATAAAAACGGCGCACCGTTTGGCGTGGTGTCGCTGACGCAGGGCTCCGAGGTGCGCAGGGTAGAGCCCGGCCAGCCGAGCGGCGATGGCTTTGCGCTGGAAGAATTTAACGCGGTGGGTACCTTGGCCACGATTACCGCATTTTCGATACCACAGCCGGGCTTGATGGTGATTCGCTGTGAAGGTGCCCAGCGCTTCAAAATCTCCAACCGTGAAAAGCTCAAACACGGCCTGTGGATAGCAGACGTAACACGCCTTGATGAAGACATGGTGGTGCCGATTCCTGAAGACCTCCAGGCCACTGCCAATGCGCTTGGCAAACTTGTTCGCAGCTTGCAACAGCGCAACATTTCGGACGATCAAATGCCAGTGCTGGAGCCCTACCGGCTCGATGATTGCGGCTGGGTCGCCAACCGCTGGTGCGAGCTGCTGCCGCTGCCGTTAGATCTGAAGCAGCGCCTGATGGAACTGGACAACCCGCTGGTACGACTGGAGTTGGTCAGCGACATCCTGGAGCGCACGGGTATCGCGCTCTGACTTGAGCTGCTGGGCCTAACCGTTGGAATAACCCTGAGCCTAGCCCTGGGCCTTGTATTCCGGCAAATGCCCGCCCAGCCAGGCCCTGACATCGCCACTCGATGGCGCTGGCCCGGCCGCCTCAATCCAGTCCGTCACGCCCTGAATGTGCACAGCCTGCTGGCCTGAAGTTTTGGCAACGCGCAGTTTTGGATGCGGTGTTGGCTCGGTCGTTTCATCATCGGCCAGCAACTCTTCATAAAGCTTTTCGCCTGGCCGCAAGCCTGTGTAAGACAGGGGAATCTCGTGCTCCGTCTTGCCCGACAGCCGAATCATCATGCGTGCCAGATCGGCAATCTTCACTGGCTCACCCATGTCGAGCACGTAGATTTGCCCACTCTTGCCCATCAATCCGGCCTGCAGCACAAGCTGCGCCGCCTCGGGGATTGTCATGAAGTAGCGAACGATGTCAGGGTGCGTAACCGTAACGGGCCCGCCAGCGGCAATCTGTTCGGTAAAGAGCGGCACCACCGAACCGCTGGAGCCCAACACATTGCCAAAGCGCACCGACACAAATTGCGTGGCGGCATATTCCACCGCAACACTCTGCACCACCAGTTCAGCCATGCGCTTGGTGGCCCCCATGATGTTGGTCGGGTTAACGGCCTTGTCGGTTGAAATCTGGACGAACCGGGAAGCCCCACACTCGCCAGCAACCTTGGCAACATGCAGCGTGCCCAGGATGTTGGTGCGAATCGCCTCAATCTCATTGTGGCTCTCCATCAGAGGCACATGCTTGTACGCAGCGGCGTGAAAAACAACCGTTGGCTTGTAAGCCATGGCAATCGAGCGAATGCGATCAAGCTCTCTGATATTGGCCGTGAAATACAGGCCCTGCATCTGCGGATAAGCGTGCCGCAGTTCTTGCTCCAGTTTGTAAATCGCAATCTCGGAAGCATCAACGCAAACCAGACGGGCAACACCCAAACGGGCAATCTGGCGGCACAACTCAGACCCAATTGAACCGCCAGCACCGGATACCAGAACGGTCTTGCCCGAAAAAAGTTCTGCCAGCGTCTGCACGTCAAGCTGCACGGAGTCGCGACCCAGCAAGTCTTCCAGCTCGATCTTTCTGAGGCCGCCTTCGCCCGCATGCAACCACTCATCAGCGCGCGGCATGGTGAGCGCCGGAAGGCCTGCTTCGCTGGAGCGCAGCATCAACGCGCGGCGCTCGGGCGTGCCTTGCGGTGCGGCAATCAGCACGGCTTTGGAGTTTGTGCTGCTGGCAACGTCGGCGATATTGTCTGTAGTGCCCAACACCGGAATCTGGTGCAGGTAACGCCCCTGCTCGGAGTCCAGCGGTGACACAATGCCTGCCGGGTACCACTGGGTTGAATCCTTCAGGGCCAGCACAGCAGCGGAGGCATTTTGCAAGGTACCCACAATCAATATCGGGTTTGCGCCAACCGTGGTGCGCTTCTGTTCAAAAAGTACCCGCCAGCCAATGCGTGCCGTGCCCAGAAACATCAGCACCAGAACAGGATGAATCAAAAGCACGGCCCGAGGGAAAAACGGAAACCGGAACATTAAAACAATGGCAACGGTCAGGAGCGAACCGGTAATGCAAGCCAGTACAAGCCGACGTAATTCGGGAATGCCTGTGTAACGCCAAACATGGCGATACATGCCGCTTAGTACCAGAGGAATCCCGTAGGCGACCACCACCACCAGCAGTGTGCTACGGATCAGTGAATCAAACGACTCCGGAATGTCTAGGTTGAAACGCAACCAGAATGCTAACCAGCAAGTGATGAGCAGAAGCACCACGTCGATTGAAAACATGAACAGGGCGGCGGAGTGATAAGTGAATTTCTTCAAAGTATTTTGTGCAAAAGAGGCGGGGGAGTTACAACCGGAATTTACTCAAACCATGAATCATGGCTCGACTAAAAAGTGACGATGTATACGGATGCTTAAGGCTTTACTTCAATAGCCAAAAACCATGATCCCCGCTTATAAAACCAT
>JBKJOH010000018.1:0-9452 GCA_046593295.1 Polaromonas sp.
CCGGAGGTCCTTCAATGAGCAAGCGTTCGGGTGCGGATAAGCAAGGGCAGCTGCTGCTGTCGCCGGGCCTTGAAGATGCGCCTGTGCTGGACCTGATGTGTTCGCATTTTGTCCTGACCCTGGCCGCCCGGCAGGGCGCCAAGTTCAATGTGCGGCGGGACCTCAACAGCCTGCTGTCGCTGTCCGGCCGGCATCTGGTGTGGCCCTTGCCTGCGCTGCAGCGCCTGCGCGAGTTTCTCGGCCGGCGTTGCCGCGACAACGAATTCTGGCGCGGCCATGAAGCGCTCAGCGACACCGAGTTCATGAACCGCCATGGCGCCTGGCGTGGCCCGTACGAAGAAGGCACTCTGTTCTTCTACCTCGACGAACACGCCAAAGACCAGCCGAAGGATTTGCTGTCAGTGTTATCTGCCACTGGCGACTACCTGGCCCACGCGCTCAAAAAGCAGTCCACGCTGGTCGAAAAAAACATCGATGCACTCGCCAACCTGCTGCAACTTAACCGCGCCGAGCGCGCGTTGCTGCTCTACGGCACGCTGGCGCGCTATCAGCGTGACCTGCGCTCGCTGCTGGTCGAGTTCAAAGTCAACAACGCACCCGAGGCCTATGCAGCGCTGGCCGAAGTGGCCGGCGTTAAAGCGCCCGAACTGGCCGAAGCCCTGCGCGCGGGATCACGCCTTGAGCGCATTGGCATGATTGAAAATTTAATCTCCGAGCACAACATCACCGACCTGGCCGACCTGATGAAGGTCAGCGAAAAACTGCCCCCCGTGCTGATGCGCGAGTACGCCGACAGCAACGAGTTGATGGCCGTGTTCACCCGTCCCGCCGCGCGCAGCGAATTAGGCTTGACTGATTTTGCGTTTGTTCAAGAAGATGCCGACGTGCTGGTGCAACTGCTGCGCAATGCCGTCGCCGCCAAAGAGCCCGGCGTGAACGTGCTGCTCTACGGCCCACCGGGTACCGGCAAAACCGAGCTGGCCAAGGTGGTTGCATACGCCGCAGGGCTTGATCTGTTTGAGGTTGAATACGCGGATCGCGACGGCAACTCATTAAGCGGGCGCGACCGCTACCGCTCACTGCAAATCGCCCAGGTTTTTTTAAAAAGCAGCACCCATTCAGCCCTGCTGTTTGACGAGGTTGAAGATGTCTTTCCGCCGATCTCAAGCGAGGCCGCGCAACTGATGGCGCGGTCTGAACAACTCGTCGCGCCTGCAAGCAGCTCAGTCAACGGCAAGGCCTGGGTCAATCAAATATTAGAGTCCAACACCGTGCCCACGCTGTGGGTCACCAACCGCATCGAGCAGATAGACCCGGCCTTTCGCCGCCGCTTTGCCTACCACCTGGAGCTGCGCTCGCCACCACCCGGCGCACGCGAAGGCGTGGTGCGCAAAACGCTGGAAGGCGTGCAGGTCAGCGAAGCGTTTGTCGCCAAGCTCACCGCACGCAAGGGGCTGACCCCGGCGCAAATACGCACGGCGGTGCGCTTTGCGGGGCTGGCCTGCGCACCTAGCGAAAAGATGGACGAGCAAGTCAACGCCACTGACATGCAAACCATTCTTGAAGGCGGCCGCCCCGCGCTGATGGAGTCCCTCATCGAGCGGCAACTGAAAAACGCCGACCTTGCACTCGGCACCAAAGCGCCCGCAGCAGGCCGCCGCAGCGTCACCACCTATGACCTGGCCATGCTCAATGTTGAGTCGCGCTTTGAAATCCCGCGCATCGTTGAGGCACTCAAGGCCAGAAGCCACGGCAACCTGTGCTTTTACGGCGCACCCGGCACCGGCAAAACCGCACTCGCCGAGCACATCGCCAAAGCGCTGGACCAGCCGCTCATCATCAAACAGGCGAGTGATTTGATGAGCAAATATGTCGGCGAGACCGAGCAAAACATGGCCGCCATGTTCAAGGAAGCCGAGCTTGAAAAAGCCGTGCTGCTGCTAGATGAAGCCGACAGTTTTTTGCAGGACAGGCGTGGCGCACAGCGCACCTACGAGGTGACTGAGGTCAACGAAATGCTGCAAGGCATGGAGCGCTACAACGGCATTTTTATCTGCACCACCAACCTGCTTGAAAGCCTCGACCAGGCCGCGTTGCGGCGCTTCACCTTCAAGATCTTGTTTCTGCCTTTGACCAGCGCGCAGCGCGAGGCGATGTTCATCACCGAAGCGCTGGCTGGCAACGCCGCCCTGCTGACCAGCGAGCTGCGCAAGCGTTTGGCACTGCTCACGCAAGTGTGCCCCGGCGACTTTGCAGCCGTCAAACGCCAGACCGATATTTTGGCGACCGAGTTTTCAGCCGACGAGTTTTTAAGCCAGCTAGAGGCCGAGCACCGCATCAAGCCAGAAGTGCGCGAGGCGCGCGGCATGGGGTTTATGCGCTAGTACTGCGACTCGGAAATAGGGCGCTCGCCCACCTCGGCCTCTGGCCACAAGCTTGGAAAGTAAAACCGCAGCGCGTGCTGCGGCACACCAAACCGCAACTTGCCGTGCGGTGAATCTGTCACTAGCAGCCCGCGCTTAAGCAGCGCCGTGACCTGCGCCGTAGCCAGGCGCTCACCCAGCCCCAGCAGCGCCTTGAACTCGCTGCGCTCCAGCTCTGATTGCGTGAGCAGCAAATAGTGCAGCGCCCGCAGTGACTCACTTCGCACGCCAGCTTTGACCACGTTTTCTTCAAAGGCCAGGCACGCCGCTATACGGCCCTTCATGCCCGACATATCCAGCAGGCCGGCCATAAACCGCACCTGGTCAAGGCACAAGCCCAGCACGTAGCTGATCCACGCCACCAAGGCCCGCTCTGACAAATTGCCGCGCCCATCAAGATCACCCGCTCTGGGCTCATCAGCCGCCGCCAAGTGCGCATAGTAGGCATCATGGCTGCGCGCAAAGCCCCGCAGCGGCGACCACAAGCCGTTGGTCAAACCCAGCGAGCCCAGGGCAAGGTGCGTGTGCAGCCGTGCGACGCGGCCATTGCCATCACGAAACGGGTGAATCCACGCCAGTCGATGGTGCGATGCGGCGGTGGCCAAAACCTGCAACTCACCACGCCGTACCCCGCCGTAAAAACTGCCCCAGCGCGCCAGCATGGCACCCAGCGCCGCATGTGCTGGCGCCGCATGTCTGCCCACGCTCACATCACGGTCACGCAGCGCGCCCGGCACCAGCACATCACCCTCGGCCAGCAGCCGGTCAGCATCTGGCAGACGCGCAAATAGGTCTTGGTGAATGTCCTGCACCATTTGCCCAGACCACACCCTGCCCTGAGGCCAGCCCTGCCAGCGGGTTTCAATCGCCAGCTCGGTTTGCATATGCGCCAGCGCCAACCGCTGCCGCCGGGCTTTGTCTGCGTCATTTGAATAGTCATTGCGCAGCGCGCTTTCAATCTCAAACGGCAGCGTGTGCTGGCCTTCAATCTTGTTGCTGTAATACGAGTTCATGGCCCGCAGCAACTGCCGCAGCTCAGGCGGCACCCCGGCACCCGCCAGCGTGCGCGCCTCACGCTGCAAGTCATGGGCGCGCTCAAGCAAAGGCTCAAGCAGGTGCTCGCCCGGCAGCAATGGCTCCATCTGGGCCGGGTGATCGTAGAGCTTAAAGTTTTGCGACTTTGCAGACATGCTTAAGTCTATGCTTTATATGAAGTTTTTACAATTTATGCGGGAGTTTTTGCGACCTTATTTGCGACTTGCCGAGGAGTTCTGAGGCTGGGCTGCCACCCAACGCCTCCCCGACTGTCATCCTGAACCTCCTTGGCTGTCATCCCGGACTAGATCCGGGATCCATCCCCGCACCCAGCCCCAAACGCGGGCGCATGGATTGCGGATCAAGTCCGCAATGACAGCCAGGTATCCTCAGCTCTACATAAAGTGCGGTAACGTAGCCAGTCAAAACCACGGGAGCAACCCAATGACACCACCTAGACAAAACGGCAACAACGAGCCACGGCTGCGGCCTTTCGGCCCACCGCAAACCAGCGACAGCATGAGTTTGACAACCATTTTGCTAGTGTTACTGGCCTTGGCGGGTGCCTACGCGGGTTATCAATGACTGCAAAAACCCCTTCTCACGGGAGCAGCTGAACCCGCCACGCGCAGCCCCGCGGCTGTGCAGCCGACACCCTCTTCCACGCCATACAAGCCCACGCCCGCCCCGGCATCAGCCGCCCAATCCGATGCCAGCGTCGTGACCAAGTGCGTTGCCAACGGCAAAACCAGCTATGGCGACAGCGACTGTGCCCCCGGCGCGGCAACAACCGAGATCACCACACGCCCCGACCAAAACTTGGTGTCCGGCTTGAACCCAGAGCAAATGGCATCCACCCAACAGCTCGACCGGCCAGCGCGCAGCCCCATCACGCTGGCCCAAGCCAATGCAACGCCCTCCAACGCTGACGAATGCAAAGCCATAACCGCAAAAATTGCCAGCCTCGACGCCATGGCTAGGCAACCACAAAGCGCACAAACCCAAGACTGGATTCGCGATGAGAGAAAGAAATCAAGAGATCGGCAGTTTCAGCTTCAATGCGGATGACCGCCTAAGCAAGTTCAAGCCACCAGCCTTCAGCTCACCCCGCCCCGCTAAAGCCCAGTGCGCAGGCCGCAGCAACAACCAGCGCTACATTTTTAATAGCTAGTCACGCCCGTATTTATTGGGCTGCGGCTATTTACGAGCATCAAAAATGGTCAAATTTGACCCGAAAAAGCTCAAGCCAACCTAAATTGAAGCTGATTTGCCTTGCAAGGCCTTTCAAGTGGTGATTCTTGCCGTTTTGAAAGGCAAAAAGTAACTGTAGCCCAATAAATACGGGCGTGACCAGCTACTAAATTAATAGCGACTGGGTTGCCAACCCGTCGTGCAAATTGCCTTCGGCGCTCCCAAGTCTGCCTTTATGCCGCGCCCGCGTCACCCCAGGCAAAGCCCTGGGTCACAAGTCCACGTCTTCGCCATAAGCTGTGAACACTTGAGCGCCGACTGGGCGTGGACAAAACGCCATCGCCTGGAGGAAATATCAAAACACCTCAAACCACCACCTTTCACGAAGATGTCTTCTACGCCTACTTCCGCCCATTCAGGCATCCAGCGTCGGGTTTCAATATCTGGGGTGGGCATGGGCTAGAAACCTTCGGTAGAGATTGGCAAATAGCCGCCGACTTTGACCAAAACTTCGTCTGGACTGTGGTGGATAGCGACAAAGGCCATGACCAATGGATCACGCCCGGTATGCGCCGCGTGAATCGTGTTTGCTACTTGCTAAGTAGGGTGCCGCACCGGTGGGCGCCCTTAGACTTTCGTTGCGAAGGCAGGCCAAGGTCCATCACGCCAGTAGGCCTCGCTCGGCGTATCACCGCTCTGCAAAGCGTCATGCGCCGCCACGAGACTCAAGCGGTGAGCCCTGGCATACTGCCTCTCAAACTGGAGAGCGCCCCGTGACCACACAAACCACAGCACACGTGAACTGGACTCGCCCACAAACGTTGGTGGCTCTTCACCTTTATCTACAACTACCTTTTGGCCAGCTACACCAGCGCAACCCAAAAATCAAACAGCTTGCGCAATGGATTGGGCGCACGCCCGGCTCAATCGCTCTGAAGCTGGTAAACCTCGCGAGCTTAGACCCAGTCATCGTTGCCAGCGGTCGCAGCGGTATGGGCAACGCTTCCTCACTAGACAAAAAAATCTGGGCAGAGCTGCTTGCCGATTGGGATGCCGTTGCGCTTAGCGCAGCAGCAGAGTACGAAACTCTTGCGCTGCGCCAAGGCGTTCAGCCCGACCAAGACCTGCTAGATGACGTGCCGCCAAGTGAAGAACTTCTAGCCGTAGAAGAAGGACGGACTCGTAGCGCAGTCGTCCAAATTCGCGTCAACCAAGCCCGCTTTCGCAAAGCCGTGTTGAGCGGCTACGACGCCACTTGCTGCATCAGTGGCCTGCAGCACGAAAAACTAGTTATCGCCAGCCATATCGTGCCATGGAGCGAAGTCGCGAAGAACCGCCTCAACCCGCAAAATGGCTTGTGCCTATCCGCACTACATGACCGCGCCTACGACCAAGGACTGATCACGGTGATGCCCGACTTCACCGTACGCGTGTCACCGAAAATCAAAGCTGTTAAAGGTGACAGCTTCATCCTAGAGAGCTTGCTGCGCTTTGACCAACAGCCGATTCGATTCCCCAACAGGTTTGGCCCAGCACCTGTTTTTCTTGAATGGCACGCGCGGCGATTTGGATTTTTTTGAATCTTTTATCTGATCGTTTTTGCCATTTTCAACAGTCAAAATAGGCTGCAGCCCTTTAAAAACGCGCGTGACCAGCTATTTTATTGATAGCGCTTATCTAGCTGTGCTTGCTCGGCAAGTGAGGCGGTGCGCCGCAAGAAGCCGCCGCATACCGAGCCACTAACGCCCCCGCCGCCGCCTTGGCGCAGCGCTGTAGTGCCATCAGCAGCGCGTGGTCGGGCGTAGCGACCTTGTGGCGGCAACGCAGGTCGTGCCGGATTTGCTCTAGCAGGTGCGCGGCCATTTCTGCGTCGGCCAAGGCGCGGTGGGCCGTACCTGTACGGGGCAAGTGGTGGTAGTCAACCAGGCTACCGAGCTTGTAGCTAGGCGCCTGCGGGTACAGCCTGCGCGACAGCAGCATAGTGCAGGCAAAAAGCTGGGGCGCTTCAAACGTCGTACTTAGCCCCGCGTGCGCAAGCTCGGCTACCCAGAACTTGCGGTCAAACGCGGCGTTGTGCGCGACCATGGGTGCGTTGCCCACAAAGGCCCTGGCCTGTGCCATGACCCGCGCTGCATCGGGCGCGGCTGCGACCATGGCGTTGCTGATGCCGGTGAGCTGGGTGATGAATGAGGGGACGCGAATGCCGGCGTTCATCAAGCTCTGAAAGCGGTCAACCACCCGGCCACCCTGCATCAACACGATGGCCACCTCGGTAGCGCGGTCGCCCATGGCGGGCGACAGGCCTGTGGTTTCAAAGTCGATGACGGCGGTCAATGGCATTGGGGTTATTTTGCAAGCGTTCTGGCCATTAAAGGCGGACTCAGGATGCGCCTGTTGGGTTAGCGCCTGTTTTTCTTGGATGGCACGCGAGGCGATTTGGGTTTCGTTGAGCCTTTTATCTGATCATTTTCGCCGTTTTCACCGATCAAAACAGGCTGTAGGCCATTAAATACGGGCGTGAGCAGCTATATTATTAATAGCAATTGTCTGGCTATGCTTGCGCAGTTAGAGCGCTCGAATGCCAGCCAAGGGCAGGAACAAAGTAAGCGCTGCGTCGGGCAACGCCATGAATCTGTGATGCAAGTAAAACCGCTTCGCAATCTCATCCTTTGCATCCACCACCAGCGCACAAGCGGCAATTTCTGCACGGGCGGCGCGACTAAGCGCGTCGGCCAAAAGAGCGCCGCCCAATCCCTGCCCCTTGAAGTCCTGATCCACCGCTAAACACCCCATGCGCACGGCAAGTACTGAGGGGTAGCGCGGTAGTTTTTTGCCGACGGCTGCGGGCAAGTCTGCCAGCAGAATGCTGGACGAGGCCAGGGTGTAGTAGCCTGCTATGCGCTGGTCTGCCGTCAGCGCTACAAAGCATGCCGTTACTCTGCGGCGAATGTCTTGCGAGACTTGTTGGCGAAAGTAATTGTCTAGTGGTGTAACGCCACTGTTAAACACGGCGCGGTCAGCACTTACATCGAGCAAAGTGACCCGAAACGCGGCCTTACTCATTCAGCGGCAATAAGTTTTCGCTTGCGTGCAAACGCTCGCTTCAGGGCGGGCGCAGGCTTGGGTGGCGACAGTAAGGCCTTGGCAAAAAACTGCTGGTCAGCGAATGACAGGCGGATGATCTCTGCCTGCTCTATCGACTGGGTTGCAGCCGCTTGCACGGCAGCCACGACAAAATCAGTCATGGTGCGGCCCTGAATCTCAGCCGCGCGCTTGAGCATGGCGTGCAGATCGGTGCTGATTCTGGCTTCTAGCCTGGCGGTGGGCTGGGTAAGTGTTGCAGACATGATGACTTCCTTTTCAAAATTGTACGGCTAGCTGCCGTACGGGTCAAGTGGGTACGGGCGCGCCAAAATCGCCGAAGACCAACACAATCACCATGAAATTCGAACATCTCATGGTGGATTTTCATGGTCTTTATTGGATACCTTCTAATGTAGGGAGGGTCATATGTTGAGAAAAGCGCCCTATAAGAATCAGTAAGTTACGTGTAGTTGGTAAACATAAGCTGAGAAGTTGTTAACCAAAATATGAGAAACATCTTCTAAGCTCAAAAACTCGACCTCTCGAACATCCCCAACAAAAGGCGGTCTCCCATCAGGGAAGCTGCAGAACTGCATAATTTATGTGGTAAGTGAGCAATACTTTCCGTCGCACATTGCTTGAATTGGAAGGACTATATCCGTGTGGTTGAATTGCGATTGAAGATTTCTTTGCTTGCTCCCATGATCAGCGAAATGCTGAATTGAGGTTCGGTCACCAGGGTGGGATGGAAAGATGTCGAGTTCCTGTAGCCACCGCGAGAAAATCTCGGGTTGGGTGGTGGGTGGTGAGGGGTCCGGCTGTGAACCGCTGCATCTCAAACTGCTGGACCAGGCCTGCCACCAAGGATCTCCGCTTCGTTTGCCAAATACACCGTTTGAGGACCTGCGGCCGCTGACTCCACAGCGTCCTCCCGCGCTCCGTTGATGGAAAGTTGCAAGCCCTTCGGAATCGGCGCGCCTTCTTTGTCGTCATTCAGAATCAACCATGGAGTGATGCCGCACATAAGGACATCTACTCGAATCGCCCGCTTCTCTTCGGGCTCAGTTGCCCAGGCCACGCCCTCCCTGATAGCCTGAGCAAAGTATCTTCGGTTAGCCGCATCTGCTGCCCGGCTGGTTTCCGCCACCAGCGGGTGCGGGTAGTTGCTGTAGTCGCCCACGAATACTCCCTTGAAGAAGTCGACCAGCGGCATTGGCAGGTTGCCGCCACTGGCAGGGTGCCTCATCAGAGACTCAACCATGTGCTTCAGCAGTTCGGCCACTGCGCCCATATAAGCGCAAGTGCTGAACATCAATAGCTCGACGAAATCACTGGAAATGGCTACCGCATTCTTGTAGTCGGCCTCCGGATCCCGCAGGTGTTGCATGAACTTCGCCATCCCGAAGTGCAACCACGGCTTGCCTTGATGGCAGATGAAAGCCAGTTCGTTGGCACCAATCGAGACGAACCCTCTGCTACCTACAAACATGTGCGCTATCGCCCGCGTGTATTCGGCGCCAGATAAAACGCCTGCGTTCATCGCGTGCATCAGCACCGGCTGCGGCCAAACCCCTTGGATGCCCATGAGCGCCGCGATGCTGCGCAGACGGAAGTCGAGGCTGAATAGCCGCAGTCCCTTTTCCGCAGCCAACAGCAGCACTTGGCGATCCTCGTTGGGAAGCACCTTCAGCAGCTTGTTAATCTCCTCGGAAACGGCTT
>JBKJOH010000083.1:0-6846 GCA_046593295.1 Polaromonas sp.
GGCCTGGGTGACCACCGCATCATCACCACGCTGTGCCCGGGCGGCAAGGAACGCATGCGGCGGCTGATGTCGGTGATCCAAGCCAAACGCGTGGACCTAGGCGCAATGGTGACGCACCGCTTCAAGCTCGACGACATCGAGGCGGCCTACGAACTCTTCAGCCACCAGCGCGACGGTGTTCTCAAAGTGGCGATTACGCCTTGATGAAGACGCACATGTTGTTCGCAGGGAGCGTGCTGCTGGATCAAAATTTCTCAGGGCGAAAAATTTTGATATCCTGAAGGAAGGTCGCCATCGCGTAGCGTAGTATTCGTCGGGTAGAGACGCTACAGGTAGGGGGTCAATTTTTGGAAATTCGCTTAATGCGACAGAACACCGAAGACCGAGCCGCCGCCGGCGTGAAGGCTTCAAGCACTGCGTAATCTGCTGCGAGGCCTTATGATGCAGAAAAACAAACATCACTCCCCTCCCGCCATGACTGACATCCTGACCGTCACCATGAATCCCGCCCTGGACGTGTCAACATCGACCGACAGGGTCATCGATACACACAAGCTCAGATGCACTGCCGCCAAGCTTCATCCCGGCGGCGGCGGAATCAACGTGGCCCGCGTCGTGCACCGGTTGGGCGCTGACTGTCTGGCGCTTTACACGGCTGGGGGCGTGAACGGGCAGCGGCTGCAAGCCTTGCTCGACCAGGAGCAGGTGCCCAGCCATTGCATCGCTATTGCAGATGAAACGCGTGAAAGTTTTTCTGTCCTCGAAAACTCCAGCGGGCGTGACTTTCGCTTTGTGTTGCCCGGACCTGAATTGATGCACGGGGAATGGGAAGCCTGCCTGGCCTATGTAAGTGAAGTAACTAAGCTTGAAGCGCCGCCCCGTTATCTGGTCGCCAGCGGCGGCCTGCCGCCCGGTGTGCCGGCCGACTTTTACGTCCGGCTGGCCAGGCTGGCAAGCGAACGCGGCGGCCTGCTGGTGCTGGACTCGTGGGGACCGGCGCTGGCGGCAGCACTGGCAGAAGGGGTTTATCTGGTTAAACCCAGCCTTCGGGAGTTGCGCGAGCTGACCGGCCGGCCGCTGCAGTCCGAGCTGCAGTGGCGCGAGGCAGCACAGCAAATCATCAAGGACGGCCAGGCGCAGATCGTGGCGCTGTCCCTAGGCGAGGATGGCGCACTGCTCGTCACCGCAGACCAGGCGCTGCGGGCTCGCAGCGTGTCGGTGACGGTGAAGAGTTCGATTGGGGCGGGCGACAGCTTTGTCGGCGGCCTGCTCTGGGCACTGAGCCGAAATATCGATCTGGATCAGGCCTTTCGCTATGGCATGGCGGCGGGCGCAGCCGCCCTGCTCACGGCGGGAACTGCGCTGTGCCAGGCGGCGGATGTGGAACGGCTGCACAACGAAGTGGTCGTCACACCCGCTTGATCTAGCGCCAGCCAGCGCAGGTCAGCGGCGGCTACCATAATCCAAACACAAGTTGGAGACAACCTCATGACAAGACACTTCATCAGCTGGTTTTCAGACATCGGTATTGCCGATGTCGCGCTGGTCGGCGGCAAGAATGCTTCGCTGGGCGAGATGGTCCGCGAGTTAGGTGCGCAGGGCGTGCGGGTGCCCAACGGTTTTGCCGTCACGGCTGGGGCCTACCGTTATCTGCTGGACCAGTCCCACGCCTGGCAAGGCCTGCACGAAGCGCTCGATGGCCTGGACGTGAAGGATGTCGATGACTTGGCGCGGCGCGCCCGGCGCGCGCGGGAAATCATTCATGGCGCAGCGCTGCCGACCGACCTTGTGGCCGAAATTTCCAGTGCCTATGCCCGGCTACGCGCCGAATATGGCGAACAGGTCACGCTGGCCGTGCGCAGTTCGGCCACCGCCGAAGACCTGCCCAGCGCCAGCTTTGCCGGCCAGCATGAGACTTTTCTGAACATCTCGGGCGAAGCCAGGCTGCTCGACTCGATCAGGCAGTGCTTTGCCAGCCTGTTCATGGACCGCGCCATCGCCTACCGGGTTGACCATGGCATCGACCACTTCAAGGTCTATCAGTCGGTCGGCGTGATGAAGATGGTGCGCTCCGATTGCGCCGCCAGCGGCGTCATCTTTACCCTGGACACCGAAACGGGCTTTCGCGACGTCGTCTTCATCACCGGCGCCTATGGCCTGGGCGAAAACGTCGTGCAGGGCACGGTCGATCCGGATGAGTTTTACGTCTTCAAGCCCACGCTGCAGCAGGGGCACCGTGCCGTTTTGAGGCGCAAGCTGGGCGGCAAGAGTATCCGTATGGTCTATGCGCAGGCCGCTGGCCGCGAGAGCACCCGCAACATGCCCACGCCCCCGGAAAACCAGGCGCGTTATTGCATCAGCGACGATGAAGTGCTGGAGCTTGCCGATGCCGCCATCCGCATCGAAGACCACTACAGTCGCAAGGCCGGGCAGTCAACGCCGATGGACATTGAATGGGCCAAGGATGGTGTGGACGGCAAGCTCTACATCGTTCAGGCGCGCCCTGAAACCGTCGCCTCGCGCAAGCCCCTGGGCATGCTTGAGGAGTACCACCTGAGCGCCAAAGGCCGGCTGTGCGTCAGCGGCCGCGCGGTGGGTGGAAAGATCGCCACGGGCCGGGCGCGCGTCATCAGCGACGTGTCCGAGCTCAACCAGTTCCAGCCCGGCGAAGTGCTGGTGGCAGACACCACCATGCCGGACTGGGGCACAGTGATGAAAATTGCCGCTGCCGTCGTGACCAACCGCGGCGGGCGAACCTGTCACGCGGCCATCGTCGCCCGCGAGATGGGAGTTCCGGCGGTGGTGGGCTGCGACCATGCGACCACCGCTATCCGCACCGGCGACGAGATCACGGTGTCTTGCGCCGAAGGCAGTGCGGGTCATGTCTATGCGGGCCTGCTGCCGTTCACGACGACCAGCACCGAGGTGGCCAGCCTGGAGCGGCCACAGACGCACCTGATGGTCAACCTGGCCAACCCCGACATGGCGTTCCAGACCGCATTATTGCCAAACGATGGCGTCGGTTTGGCACGCATGGAGTTCATCATTGCCGAGCACATCCATGCACACCCGATGGCGCTGGTACACCCCGAAAAGGTTGAGGATGCGGGGGTGCGCGACGAGATCGCCCGCCTCACGCATTTGTTCGCCAAGCCGTCCGACTATTTCGTCCAGCAGCTGTCCGAAGGCGTCGGCACGATTGCAGCGGCCTTTTACCCCAAGCCGGTCATCGTTCGCATGTCCGATTTCAAGACCAACGAATACGCCAGTTTGCTGGGCGGGCGCTGGTTCGAGCCACTTGAGGCCAACCCCATGATCGGCTTTCGGGGGGCCTCGCGCTATGCGCATCCGGCCTATGCCGAGGGCTTCGCGCTGGAGTGCGCGGCCATGAAGCGGGTGCGCAACGACATGGGGCTGAGCAACGTTAAGCTGATGATCCCGTTTTGCCGCCGAGTCGAGGAGGGCGAGCGCGTGCTGCAGGCCATGGCTGCGCATGGCCTGGGGCGCGGTGTGAACGGGCTTGAAATCTATGTCATGTGCGAGATTCCGAACAACGTGATCCAGATTGATGCGTTTTCCCAATTGTTCGACGGCTTTTCAATCGGCTCCAATGACCTGACGCAGCTGGTGCTGGGGGTGGACCGTGACTCGGACATCGTGGCTTTTGACTTTGACGAACGTGACCCGGGCGTCAAGGAGATGATTCGCCAGACGATAGCGGGCGCGCGACGCAACCATCGTCATGTGGGCATTTGCGGCCAGGCGCCTTCGGACTATCCGGAAATGGCAGCGTATCTGGTTGAGCTTGGCATTGACTCGATGAGCGTCACGCCCGATACGCTGCTGAAGACCACGCGCGACGTGCTGGCCGTGGAAGCGCGATTGGGGCGTGCGCCACGCAGCTCCGCACCGATAGATTCAACACCGCCATCGGCGGACAGGAGCCTGTCATGAGCCAAACCATATCGTCATTGATGCAGCGTGAGGTGTATTCGGTCAGCCCGGACGACACGATGCAGACCGTTGAAGCACTGATGGTGGCCAGGGGTTTGTCGTGGGTGCCGGTGGTGGACTCTGGCGGCGCGGTGCTGGGCGTCATCAGCAGCACCGATCTGCTGCGCTTTCATGCCGACGAGAAGGATGCCTCTGTCGTCTGCGCATGGCGAATATGCACTTACAAGCCGATCATGGTGCGCCCGAACGCTACCCTCAGCGAAATGGCCCAGTTGATGGTCGAGGCCCGCATCCATCATGTCGTCGTGGCAGAAGGCACCGACATCAAGGGCGTCGTGTCGTCGTTCGACTTCGTGCGGACTTTCATGATGTAAGGCTCACGCAGCATCAGGGCAAGTCAAGCAACAGACCCAGCGCCGCCATGTGCTTGCCATTGCGGCCGAGGATGGCCTCAGCCAGCGACAGAACCTGAAAAGGCTGGTCTGTGTTTTCATGACGATTCCTCTCTGGCGAGGAGTTGCCGCAACGCATAAGCCAAAGGTTCGAGAATATTGATCGCATTCGAAGCATGGGCGACGGTGTCGCAGGTGACGACTCGCGACACCCCGCTGGCGAGCAGTTGCGCATAAGCGTCCTGTGCGAACAGGGCATGCACGCCGATGCAGACCGGCGGTGCAAATCCGACCTGACGCAGGCTCGCAGCGGCCTGGATAAGGGTATGCGCACTGGAGATGATGTCATCGACCAGCACCGGAGTGCGGTCCAGCCAGGCAGATGCGTCGGGCAGGCTGACTTCCACATTGCGATCACTTCGGCGGGTTTTCTCAAGCACCGTAAAGGGGGCACCAACGCCATGCGCGACTTCGGCCACCCATTGCTCGCTTTCGCTGTCCGGGCCGATCAGCAGGGGGCGCGGGACGTTGTCCCGTACCCATGCGGCGATTGCGGGTGCGGACCGGACCACGCGAGTGGGCACACGATAGACCTGCTCCAGCCCGTGGTAGCGGTGCAGGTGAGGGTCCACGGTGACCAGGGCATCGATCGACGCGGAAAGCAGCGCAGCGTAGGTCTGCGACGTGATGGCCTCCCCGGCATGAAAGCGCTTGTCTTGGCGCAGGTAGCCCAGATAGGGCGCAACCAGTATGACCCGGGTGGCGCCGAGATCACGCGCAGCGTCGGCCGCGAACAGCAAGGGTAGGGTCTTGTCATCAGGGTGGTCGAGGCTACCGGCCAAGACCACGTCTCGGCCCATCACATCGGTGTCGAGACGCACCAGCGTTTCGCCGTCAGGAAACCGATGCACGGCCAGTATTCCCATTTCACCCTGGATGGCGTTGGCGAGACGCGCGGCGAATGCGTCCCCGCCGGGTAGGGGAAATACGAGGGGTTTCATGAGGCCTGCGCGATGTCGAAAATCGCCTTATGGGTGTTTACATATTCCAGTGCATAAGCGAGCTCACCCGGGGCAGCGGGTTCTCGCCGCAGCACCGCGAGCACATCGCGCGCTTCGAGTGCCGGGCCGACGCTGCGGCCGCCAGGTTGACTGCCGTCGGTGATGGCCAGTGAAACCTGCAGCCCAACGGCTTTGCCTACGTCGATGAGGCGTCGACCGAGCGCCTGTGCGGCTTCGGTGCTGCGCACTTTGGCCGTCGGGCCAACGGGAATGTCGATCAGGACATGGGTCGAGCCGGCGGCGACTTTCTTGGACAGAACGGACGAGACAAGCAGCCCTTCGCTGTCCAGATCCAGCGGACGCTCCACGTGAATCAGCACGTCATCGGCAGGGCTGAGCCTGACCGAGCCGCCCCAGACGATGCATGCGCCGACTCGTTCAACGACCCGCCGCATGACAGCCAGGTCGAGATCGACTGGCGCCAGCGTTTCCATAGTGTCTGCAGTGCCTGCGGGCGAGGTGATGGCGCGCGACGATGTTTTGGGCATCATCAAGCCGCAGGCAGCGACGATCGGCACGACGATCATGGTCGTGCGGTTACCGGGTAGTCCCCCGACACAGTGTTTGTCAACGACCGTTCCATTGCCCCATATCAGGCGCTCACCAACGTCGACCATGGCACGGGTGAGGGCGATGGTTTCTTCGAGATTCAGGCGATTTCCCGCGCAGGCGCTGATGAAGGAGCTGAGGTGCAGGTCAGAGTAGCGCCCAACGGCCACGTCGGCGATGATGGCGTTGAAGGCTACCCCGTCCAGCGTGTGCCCGTAGACCTTGGCCCGAACGTGGCTGAATGAATCCAGGGTCGGTGCGTACCTGAGGACAATCGCGTCACCCTCGCTGGCTTGCAGTGCGTGCCATGCAGCTTCGGACAATCCGGCTTCACCGGTACGCAGCAGGTCGCTCATCACCACGTTGAGCGTGGCGACGATCCGGCGCCCCCGCAGGGACATCTCAATCCGTGACTGCGCCTCGAATCCCTCCGCGCGGCAGACGACGCAATCTTGGTGCATGTAGAACACGTGTTCTTGGTAGGTGTCGATGCTCAAGCGTCGAACATGTAAGGTATGCACAGATTGCGTCATGGCAGGGTTGTGATGTTCAGTCAAGAGATACCGATTCAAGGTACTCAGGCACACGGCAGGACCAGCCCAATTCGCGTTCGATGCGCTGGCGCATGGCATCGGCCGCAACCGGCTCACCGTGGGTGATAAAAGTCTGTCGTGGAACAGTGGAAAAACCACGCATCCACTGCACGATCTCGGCAGCATCGGCATGGGCCGACAGGTTGTCCAGCGACGCTACCTCCGCGCGGATGGGCACATCCTGGCCATGAATTCGCACGCTGGTCGCGCCGCCGACGATGGTCGCACCGCGGGTGCCGCCAGCCTGGAAACCTGCAAAAAAAATGGTGTTGCGGCGGTCTGGCGCGAAGGCCTTGA
>JBKJOH010000170.1:0-3898 GCA_046593295.1 Polaromonas sp.
TGGTGGTTGCGCACGCGTGAGCGCGAAGGGGGGGTGCAGACCGTGGTGGTCACGGTGCAATCGCCGGAACTTCTCTAAACCGGTTGAACCGGTCCCGCACTAGGCGCCCACCAGCACAACCGTCCACTGCGTTTTTTGCCAGGCCAGAACTTCTTCGCGCAACAGGTGCGCTGACTGGGGAAAGGCCTCGGCCCAGCCCGGCCGGCAGACCAGCGAGAGCTGGCTCTGGCCGGCGCTGGCGATCTGCATGTCCCTGACGTCGGGCTCGCGGCGCGCGTGGCACAGGATCACGGCCAGCCGCAGGCAGAGCAACTGCTGCACGAAGGCCTCGTCTTCGAAATCGGCTTCGAGCTTGTGCAGCTTGCCGCGGTGGCCCAGCACCAGCAGGCTCAGGCGATGCAGCTCCGGCAGTGTGAAACCCAGCGCGTCGGCATTGTCCAGAATGTAGGCGCCATGCTTGTGGTAATCGCTGTGGGCGATATGGCTGCCGATTTCATGCAACAGGGCGGCCCAGTCCAGCTTGCGCTGAAAACGCCCCAGCTCTGCCGGGGGCAGACCGCTGCTGACTTGCGCGAAGAGGGCGCGGGCAACCTTGCTCACGCGCTGGGCCTGGGCGGTATCGACATCGAATTTTCGGGCCAGCCGCTGCACCGTGGTCGAGCGCAGGTCGGTCGTGTCCTCTTCCCGGTCCAGCAGGTCATAGAGCACCCCGTGACGCAAGGCGCCCTGGGCCGCCTGCATCTGCGCTATGCCCAGCAAACCAAACACCGCCCGCAGCACGCTGACACCGCCGCCAATGACGGCACGGCGGTCGTCCTTCATGCCTTCGATTCTCAAGCGGTCTGCGCTTTGCGCCTTGACCAGCCTGTCGAGCAGCCAGTCAAGGCCTGCCTGCGTGACAAGACCGGGCGACCAGCCCGAAGCGGTGAGCACGTCGCTGACAGCGCCAATCGTGCCCGAAGAGCCGTAGGCCACATCCCAGGCGCTGGCGCGATAGGCGTTCACGGCATCTTCAAGAACGGCTTTGGCTGCGATTTCAGCCATCTCGAAGGCGCGCGCGCTGAACTGGCCATCTGGAAAATACTTCATCGACCAGCCCACGCTGCCGACACGGTAGGACTCCATGGTGTGGGCATCCAGGTCTTTGCCAACAATCATTTCTGTTGATCGGCCACCAATGTCCACCACCAGCCGCCGCTCGTCTGACTGCGGCAGCATGTGGGCAACGCCCTGGTAAATAAGCCGGGCTTCTTCGCGGCCATGGATCACGTCGATGGGAAAGCCGAGAATTTTGTGGGCGCGTGCCAGAAATTCTTCCCGGTTGCGGGCTTCGCGCAATGTCTGGGTGGCTACCGCACGCACCTGGGATTTTTTAAAGCCCGCCAGCCGCTCGCCAAAACGCGCCAGGCAATCCCAGCCACGCTGCATGGCCTCCTGCGTCAGGTTGCGGTCGGCATCTAGGCCGTTGCCCTGGCGGACGGTTTCTTTGAGGTATTCGGTGCGGTTGATCTGGCCGTGGTCGAAGCGACCGATCTCTAAGCGAAAGCTGTTAGACCCGAGGTCCACAGCCGCCAGTAGCGTTCCATTTTGCATGTGTGAGTTTTCTCCATCTAAGCCGCACATAGTATCCGTTGAGAATTATCGGAGCATGCGTTCAAGTGGCTACCGCAAAATTTCACGGCTCTGTCACACCCTTGTCACGAACGCCCTCTAAACTACGCCTTGTTACTAACACCTTGGAAAAACTCCTCATGAAAAAAACCCTCATTGCTCTGTCCGTGCTGGCTGGTTCCGGCGCCGCAATGGCTCAATCTTCCGTGACTCTGTACGGCCTTGTTGATGCCAACTATGGTGAGCGTAAAGTCACCACCACCACCAGCGCTAGCACCACCGTCGCCAAGAGTACGGGTCTGATGGACGGCGGCACGAACGGTCTGAACGGCAGCCGTTGGGGCCTGCGCGGCACTGAAGACTTGGGCGGCGGCATAAAAGCCAATTTCACGCTGGAGCAGCGCTTCAATGTCAATGACGGCACACTGAATGGCGTGCTGTTCAATGGCCGTTCAATCGTCGGTCTGTCCGGTGCTTTCGGCAGCGTCGATCTGGGCCGTGAGTACACTCCCCGGTACTTCCTGTTCGTCGCCTCTGACGCGGATGGCTTTTCTTCTAGATATAGCACCACGAGAGGCGGCCCTGATCGCCGCGACAGCTCTATCAACTACACCAGCCCCAATTTCAGCGGCTTCACTGTGAAAGCCCAAGTCGGCCATAACACGACGCAAACCACGTTGAATGGCGCTATCACTAACAATAATGCTCTCAATACTGCTTTTGGTACTACTCTTCCTGCGAGTGCGGTTCCACTTGAGACCAAAGACAAGGGCCTCGGTCTGAGCGCCGTCTATGGCAACGGCCCCCTGATGGTTGGCCTCGCCTACGATAATCAAAAGGGTCTGTCTACCGCTCCAGAAACCAAAGCTTGGGTCTTGGGTGGTACCTATGACTTTAGCGTTGCCAAGCTGTTCGCCAACGTCCATCAATCCAAAATCACGCAGACTGGTCAACCTGAGAACAAGGACCGTGAATTCAACCTGGGCGTGACCGTGCCAATGGGCGCTGTCTCCCTGATGGCCGGTGTTGGCCGTAACACGTCCGAGCGTGCTGGGGGTGCTGGCTTCTCGCGAACGGGCACCGACTACATGCTGGGTGCGGACTACAACCTGTCCAAGCGTACCAAGGCTTACTTCCGCGCGGGCACCAGGGACAAGCTCTCCGGCACCAATTTCTCTACCAAGTCCGAGGGCTACAGCATCGGCCTCCGCCACACTTTCTGATCCCGGGCTGACGCAAGTCAGTTGACGATTAAAAGTCAAAACCCCGCTACAGCAACGTGGCGGGGTTTTTTTATGTGGGTAATCGGGGTCAGATTCCAATTTCAAAAAAAAAGAATTGGGGTCAGACGCTCATGGCACTCGGTTAAGCAATCGCTGAGCACAAATGAGGTCTCTCGCAACTTGTCGTGGCACGGTTAACAACGGAAGATTCTTGGGTCGTCTTTTCTTTGCGCGAGGCTTTATTCTGTCAGGCCGCCTCGGCAAACGCAGTGCCGAGATGCTGGCTGTCACGGTCGCGATCAGGGGGTGAACTTGGTCGCCAGATATTCGACGAAGCTGATCGGCGAATGCACTTAGCAGACGCTTGGCATCGGTAAAGCTCAATACCCTGGGCACTACGTCCGCGAGCAATGCTGCCTTTGCTATGGCCCAGCGCTACCCGCGTTGTAAGCTAGGAAATATACCGCAATCTCCTTGTCCACCATCGGTTGTGACTTGCAACGCAATACATCCATCTCAAGCGTCGCCTTGATAGTGCGGAAATCAACCTCGATGTTCCAGCGCATTTTGTAGAGCGTACCAAGCGCACGGGCCGGGGCTGCCGTCGGATCAAGCAACGTCGTGACCAGAATACGCCCATTGAACTCGACCTCGCGCATGGTGATGAATTCCGGGTAGCGCGCATAGTCTTCAGCACTCATCGTTTTTGGTTTCGGCGGTCGCGGTCATTGCACCCGATGGTCATTCTTGCCGAGTTGATGTCCGCACATGAAGTCGGTGATCCGCACTCTATGCTGTGGCATCACCACATCGGCTCCGCGCCTGAGCGCGCCCTCGATGATCCACCAGGTCGCCAGCAGCACATCATCGGCATCGAGATGAACCAGTCAGTTTGTCAACAGGCTTTGTTCCCCCGTTCCCTTGCGCGTGCGCTACGAAGGTGGCTACGAGCTGGATCGCAAGGCGGCAGGTGTCTATGAGGCGGAGAACTGGAAACTGGTCACACAAGGCCCGGGCGCCGCCGAACTCATGCACAACGGCAAGTCCACCCTGAAGAACTGCAA
>JBKJOH010000138.1:0-10921 GCA_046593295.1 Polaromonas sp.
AGAGCATGGGCCAGACCCTGGTCATCGACAACCGGGGCGGCGCCACGAGTTTTTACCGACCACCAACTTTCCGCGTATTGATCGTTTTAAAGAGCACACGGTGGAGCTGCCGGTGGCCGACATTCACGTCACGCCTGAAAACGAAGCGGGCCTGCGCGCCGCGCTTGCCGTGGCATTGCAACACGGCAAGGGCGTGGTGCATGTGCTGGCCCCGCTCGATGGCCTGAAGGGTGCCATGCTCACGGGTACATCGACCAAAGCGATTGGCAAGCTGGAGGTCTCGTCTACCAAGCGTGCCTGCCCGGTGTGTTCAACCTCATACCCCGAGCTGGATCCGCGCCTTTTCAGCTACAACAGCAAGCACGGCTGGTGCCTTGACTGCGTAGGCACAGGCGTGAAGCTGACCAAAGAGCAGCGCAAGGTGTTTGACGATTCGGTGCGCGACGACGACAACAAAGGCAGAGAGAAAAGCTTTGAAGAGCCTGATGTTGAAGACGTGGAAGGCACGCTGTGCCCCGGCTGTGACGGCACGCGCCTGAACAGGCAGGCACGGGCCGTGCGCTTTGGTCGGCAAGCACCTCACCCCAGCCCTCTCCCCAAAGGGGCGAGGGAGCCTGAATTCCACCCTCTCCCTCCGGGAGAGGGCAGGGGTGAGGGTAACGGCACCGAAAAGAGTGACGGCTGGTCCATTACCGACATCGCCCGTCTGAGCGTCACGGACGTTCGCGCATGGGTCGAAACCTTGTCCCTGACCGGTCGTGAGGCCGGCATCGCACGCGACCTGGTTCCCGAGATCAAAAGCCGGCTGGAGTTTTTGGAAGATGTAGGCCTCGGCTACCTCACGCTAGACCGGGGTGCGCCCACGCTCTCAGGCGGCGAGGCGCAGCGCATACGCCTGGCCGCGCAACTCGGCTCGAATCTGCAAGGCGTTTGCTATGTGCTCGATGAGCCGACGATTGGCTTGCACCCGCGCGACAACCAGATACTGCTGCGCGCCCTCGGCAAACTCAGCGAGCGCGGCAACACGCTGGTGGTGGTCGAGCACGACGAAGACACCATTCGACGCGCCGACAACATCATCGACATAGGCCCCGGCGCAGGCAAGCGAGGCGGGCGGCTGGTGGGGCAGGGTACGGCAGCAGAGTTGGCGCTAGTGCCGGAGTCGCTGACCGGACGCTACCTGGCGAGACCGCTGATCCATCCGCTGCAACTGCGCCGTGAGACCAATCCAGCAGCGCAGGGGTCCGTTAAATCGGGGTCAGAGCCCAATTTCGTTACGGCTGTTGATTCGGTTGAGGCATCGCCTTTGAAATTGGGATCTGACCCCAATTCAGCTACATCGTCGCCCAATTCAGCGGGCCAAGAAAAAGCCGTCGGCAAAAAAACCAAAGCGCTCCTAAAAGCCGCCGCCCTGAAAGCCGCAGCAGCCACAGCCAGCGCCCTGCACAACGCAGCCCCACAAGCAGCAAGTGCCAACACCTCCTGGCTAAGCGTAGCAAAAGCCAACTTGCACAACCTGAAAAACGTCACGGTGCAAGTACCACTCTTCAGGCTGGTCGCCGTCACGGGCGTATCAGGCTCAGGCAAGTCCACACTCGCGCGTGACGTGCTGCTCACCAATGTCCACGCCGCCGTCATGCAGCGCTCCACCAAAGCGGGCCGCGATGCAGACGATGAAGGTAAACATCCAGTCTGGGTAGGCTGCGAAAGCATAGAAGGCTACCGCGTCGTTGACCGCGTGCTCGAAGTAGATCAAACCCCCATCGGCAAAACACCACGCTCATGCCCCGCCACCTACATCGGCTTCTGGGACACGATTCGCAAACTGTTCGCCGACACACTGGAAGCACGCGCGCGCGGCTACGCAGCAGGGCGCTTTAGCTTTAACACCGGCGAAGGCCGTTGCCCGACCTGCGAAGGCGCGGGGGTACGCACCATCGGCATGAGCTTTTTGCCCGACGTGAAAGTGCTGTGTGAAACCTGCCACGGCGTACGCTTTAACCCCGAGACCTTGGCCGTTACCTGGCGCGGTAAAAGTATTGGCGATGTGTTGAAGATGGAAGTCGATGAGGCGGTAGAGTTTTTCAAATCCATGCCCACCATAGGCCACCCGCTGCAACTGCTGAAAGACGTGGGCCTCGGCTACCTCACGCTCGGCCAGCCATCACCCACGCTGTCAGGCGGCGAGGCGCAGCGCATCAAACTCGTCACTGAACTCAGCAAGGTGCGCGATGACATCACAAGGCGCGGCCAGAAAGCACCGCACACGCTTTACGTGCTTGATGAGCCGACGGTAGGCCTGCACATGGCCGACGTTGAAAAGCTCATCCATGTGTTGCACCGCCTCGTCAACGGCGGCCACAGCGTGGTGGTCATCGAGCACGACCTCGACGTGATCGCCGAAGCCGACTGGGTCATCGACCTCGGGCCAGACGGCGGCAACGCCGGTGGCCAAGTGGTGGCATCAGCGCCGCCAGAGGCCGTGGTCAAGCTGGGTACGCACACCGGCAAGGCGCTTAAAAGTGTCTTGGCGCGCGTTTGAGGTATTTCGCGCGGGCGAAATGCTACTGATTTAGGAGCTACTAACGACCGTATTGATTGGGCTGCAGCTGTATTTGATGCTCAAAAAGGCAGCGCATTCACTGGCTCATGGGCCAGCCACCCGCCGCATTGATGGCGGCATCAATCTCGGTTTGCAGGGCCATGGTGCTGGCGAGTGCGGCAAGCACTTGGCTGTAATGCTGCAACTCTGCGAACGTCAAGAGGCGACCCTTGCGGTCTTTTAACCACTTGTTGGCTACCTGGTAGCCGCCGATTTGGTAGACCCATACGCCGCGGGGTACGTTTGCAAAGTACTGGGTGGCGTTGATGCAGACCTTGCCAAACTCTGCGGTGGGACTGTCGGTCTCGAAGCTTACTTTTTCAACCCGGTTGTCGCCTGCTACCGGGTAGCTGCAAACGCTGGGGGCTTTGTGCTTCATCAGGTGCAGGTCAACCAGCGACTTGCCCAGCGTAATGAGCTTGGCAAACAGCGGGCGCTGGCTGGTGATGGGCAGACGTGGGAAGTCGGTTTTTAAAAACTGCGCATAGCGGGCGCGGTAGCCGGGGCTGTAGAACACGGCGTAAGCGTAGTAAAAAATGTCTTCTGGGCCAAAGGTGACTTCAGCTCGCTCTCCCTCTGCTACGCTGCCTTGACCATCTGGCAGCCATGTAGCGCCTGTAATACGGGCGCAGTCAGCTATGAATTCAGGAGCGATATTGGGGCGGCGGCCAGCTGGTGCGGTGCTAGGCGCTTCCTCGAAAAGCGAGGTTTTGGCGGTGGGGTAAAGGTAGAGTGGGGCAACACTGGATCCGTCCTTGATTTCAACAAACACGGCTGGTGCGGGTTTGTCCGTTGCAACCGCATGCTGCCAGGTGAGTGACTTGGTTTGTCTGACGACATTCAAGCAGAAATTGGCTTGGTGAACGACGTTATCAATTAACTCGCGTCTTGGATAGTCCATTGCGACTTCACTGAAGTAGCCCCAACGAATATCAAAGGGTCGGTATGCACAAGGAACAAGCTTCTCACGCCAGTCGGAGTCTTTTTGTACTACCTCTCTGGCTGATTTTAATTTCCAGTCGCGGTTGTCTGCCAATGAGTGACGTTCCGCAAAAGCATCGTCCGCAATGGACTTGTCTCGCATTTCTATGATTCGCTTTTCGAGGCTGGATTTCTCGAAGTCGATAGCAAAATCGTCTCTGTGCGTTTGAAAACCTAAAACACTCAGAGGCATCGCATCGGTAATCTTCCAGTTCTTTTCATACTCGGCCAGCAGTTGCGTATCGCGTGGCACAGCCAAATATTGCGGGCTTTGCGGTGCGAGCTGCGTCCATTGGGTGTTGGTCACATCGTGCGCCCACAGCCACTCGTATTTGGTGGCGCGCAGGCCTTGCAAGTCGGCGTGCTGCACGCTGGCCAATTGCTTGGGCGCTTTCTTGCTGTTCTGTCGTTTTACAAACAGACTGATGGCCACGCCCTGCTGAATGTCAAACACGTTGTCGTCTTTGCCGCCTTCTGGGGTCTTCTCTTTTTTCTTCACGTTGCCGTGCAGGTCGAGCAAATAAATGTCGTCAAAAGTCTGCATCAAACTTTGGCGCATGCCCCTGAAGGTGGGGTTGTCAAGAAAGCCGTGGTTGGTCACAAAAGCCAGTACGCCGTAGCCTGTTTGCTCAATGCGCCATTGGGCAAAGCGCATGAACTTCACGTAGTCGTCGTTCAGCCATTTCGGGTTGCGCTCGCCCAATGGTAGAGCGTCGCATTCAAAGTAGTTGGCGGTTTTGCTGCCGCTCAAGGTATCTACGCCGCGCATCAGCGCTTGCATCCAGTCGCCCTTGTTGGCGCTGTGCCCTGAGTACGGTGGGTTACCCAGCACCACCATGATGGGCGCGCTTTGTTTGACCTCGCCTGCGCGAGCGGCTTCTTCGGCCAGCCATTGTGTAAATAAGGGCAGGCCCGTGAGTTCATGGGCTTTTTCAAGCGTGTTGGTGAGGTACACGCGCAGGCGCTCTTCTTTGCCGCTGGCATCGGTTTCTTTACCGCCAATGTCGTAGCCACTGTCTTTCAGCAGCAGGCCAAGCTTCATATGGGCCACGGCGTACGGGGCCATGAGCAGCTCAAAGCCATAAATACGTGGCAGCAAATGCTCGGCCACATAGCCGGGCCACATGCCTGCATTGCCGTTAAAGCGCTCCCTGATGTGCTGTATCACTGAATATAAAAACGTGCCGGTGCCGGTGGCTGGGTCCAGAATTTGCACGCGGTGGGTCTCGAATGTTTCGGTTGCGGCCACCGCTTTTTTGTCTTTTTTGTTGATGCTAGAGGCAGGCCGGGTGAGTTTGACTTTGCTGTTGTCGGCCAGGCCTTGGCTCAAGCCAAAGTCGCGCTGCAAAATCGCGTCAACGGAGCGCACGATGTAACTCACTACAGGCTCTGGCGTGTAGTACACGCCGCGCGCCTCACGCATACGCGGGTCGTAGGCGGCCAAAAAGGTTTCGTAAAAATGCACCACCGGGTCTTCTTGCCGGGTGGCTTTGCCAAAGTCAGTCAGGATGGCGCCCATGTCGGCCTTGGCCAGCATGTCGGCCAGGTCGTCTACTGCCCAGGCGATGCGACTGTCGAGGTTAAAGCCCGCTATGTTTTGAAACAGCTTGCGCAAAAAGGGGTTGGTTTTGGGCAGCTCGTTGGCAGCGGCCATGCGCGAAAAAATGCCGTTGGTGTGGTTGCAGCGCGCGGCAAACAGGCCGTAGCAAATGGTTTGCGCGTACATGTCGGCAAACTGGTCGGGCGTGAGGTCGTCGCCCAGCAGCACCTGCTTGAAGGCATCGAACTGGTTGTGGAGTTCGGTGGCGGTGTCGTTCTCAAGCGCAAAGGCGCTGGCAATCAAACCGCGAATCACCTGCGCCATGCGGGCCATGCGCTGGGCTAGCTCGCGCGGGGAGGCGATGGTGGGTTGATCGGAGTTTAAAAAAGACTCCATCAGCGCCGCTACATCGGCGGCACCAGTTGCTATTTTTTTGACCGTACCGCCTTTTTGGTACTGCGCAAGTCGGGCGGTTTGCACCAGCTCACCGTTGCGGTAGAGGCGAAACTCCAGGTAGTCGGTCAGGATAAGGTTGCGCAGCGATGCGCGGTAGCGTTTGAGCTGCTCGTCGTTTTCGACGCTGGCGAGCGGCACACCCACGTCTTTGGCCTCTATGTAGCCAATCGGTACTTCGCCTCGGGTGATGATGTAGTCGGGCGCACCGCAGGCAATGCGGCGTGGCTCGTTGGTGGCTTTGATGCCGGCAATGGAAGACTCGAGCAGTGTTTGCAGGGCCGGACGGTGGGTGTGCTCTGTGGCGTTGCCCGCTTTGAGGTCGCTTGCTAAGCGGGCTAGGTAATTTGTAAAGTCCATGCGATGTATTTTGCGCGATGTGGACTGGCTTTGAGTAGCTTGGTTGTCGTCAAGTCATCCAGTCTTCAAGCTTCAAACCCGCAATGCGCTCAAAGTGGCGGGTGTTGTGGGTGACCAAAATCAAACCTTCAGCCAATGCATGGGCACCGATTTGGGTGTCGAACTCGCCTATGGGCTTGCCTTGACGCTGGAGCCGTGCCTTGATCTCGCCAAACAGATCTGCTGCGTCGCTATTCCATGGCAGCGCGGGCAGGTTATTGAGCAGCAGCGTGATGCGTTTGCGACGCTTGTCTTTTGCGTCCATCATTTCCATACCAAAGCGCAATTCGGCGCGCGTAACCGTAGAAATGGCTATGTTTTGCGCCTTGAAGCCGCGCTCCATTCGCGTAACCAAGCTGTCGTTGATGCCCTTGACAAAATAGCTGACGATGTTGGTGTCGAGCAAATAGCGGGTCATTTTGAAGCCGGTGTTGTCTGCTTGGCTCGCTTTGAAGGTGCCGCACGGTTGGCCCGGCTTGGGTTGGCGGCTTGCACCGATTTTAAGGGCTCTGCCCACTCTTCAAACGGGTTGGGCCGCACCTCGTCACTGCGCGCGGGAATGAAGTCTTCTGTAAATGGCTCCTCGCGAATCATTCTGAGTAACTCTGCCAAATTGCGTTTACGCTGGTCTTCGTCTTTGGGTTTGAGCGTGATCTCACCCGTCACATCGTTTTTGGCGATCCACATTTCGGCAACATCCACCCGAAATGCTTTGGGTAAACGCACGGCCTGGCTGTTGCCGGTGGTGAAAACTTTGGCGGTAGCTAGCATGGCAATCCCCTTAATGTATATATGAAAGCGTATGTATTTTATTGTAGAACGCATGATGAGTTCAAGCTGCTGGGTTTTTCCCCTGATGCGCTGCGCGGGCAGCCCGGCGATGATGATAGTTACCTGATGACACCGGAGCCACTCATGCAACGCCGCCACCTCATTCAATCCGCTGCCGCATTGGCCGTTTCCAGCCTGGCCCAGCAAGCCAGTGCGCAAGCTTTCCCCAACAAGCCCATCAAGCTGTTGATTGCTTTCCCTGCTGGCGGGCCGACCGATGTGACCATGCGGGTGCTGGCCGACAACGCTTCCAAAATTTTGGGTCAACCCGTCATTGTTGAGAACAAACCCGGTGCGGGCGGTACGCTGCCTGCGCAACAATTGCAAAGCGCAGCGGCTGATGGCTACACGCTGGCGCAGATTCCGCTGGGGGTGTTTCGCTTGCCTTACACCACCAAAATCAATTGGGACCCGATCAAGGACATCAGCTACGTGCTCAATGTCACGGGCTATGCGTTTGGCCTTGTCGTGCCGGCTGATTCGCCGCTCAAAACCTGGACGCATTTTGTCGGCTGGGCCAAGGCCAACCCTGGAAAGCTGAGCTACGGCTCGACTGGCACCATGACCAGCCCGCACCTGACGATGGAGCTGATTGCGCAAAAGCTGGGGCTTGAGCTGCTGCATGTGCCGTACAAGGGCAGCGCGGATTTAATGCAGTCGATTTTGGGCGGCAACATCATGGCGGCGGCTGATTCAACCGGCTTTGCACCGCATGTGGCCGCTGGCAAGCTGCGTGTGCTGAACACCTGGGGCGAGCAGCGGCTGGAGAAATTTCCTGATGCGCCCACGCTGAAAGAGCTGGGCTTGGGACTGGTGCAAAACTCGCCGTTTGGCATAGGCGCGCCGCGCGACACGCCGCCAGAAGTCGTCAAGCACCTGCACGATGCGTTTAAAAAAGCGATGGAAGAAGCCAGCTACATAACGGCTTTGGCCCGCTACGACATGGTGCCGATGTATATGAGCTCTGCGGGCTACACCAAGTTTGCGCAAGACACCTTCGTGCGCGAAAAGGCGCTGGTTGAAAAGCTGGGGCTGGCCAAGCCGGGTTGAGCTTTCAGGCGTGCGCTGCAATGTGTTCGGGTGCAAGGTGTGTGAACTCGCTGTGGTCGATCGCCATGTCAGTCTCGCGCCCGGCGCTGTCTTGCGTCAGCAGGGTAGACGGTATTTCGCGCAGCACTCGGGCGGCGATTTGCTGCATCCGGGCGTAGTTGCTGCATCCGAAAATTTTCGCATGTCCGGGGCAGGGGACCGCCCGTGGTTGATGTCGGGAGCAAGGGTTTTCGTTGTCGGGTTTAATACCGTCTGGCGTTTTCCACCGACTTTTGAGGAGCCTTCCGTGTTCAAACTTTCCCGATCAGGCGTCCTCCGGGCCTTGGCTGCCTGCGCTGCGCTGGCTTTTTCAGGTGTGTCGCAGGCGCAAGCCGTTTTTCGCGTGACGACGATTCCCGAAGAGGCGGCGACCGAGCAGATGCGCAAGTTCGGCCCCATCGTCAAATACCTGGAGCAAAAACTCGGCATGAAAGTCGAGTTCACGCCAGTCAGCGACTACCCGGCCGCCGTCGAGACGCTGGTCAACAAAAACATCGACATGGCCTGGCTCGGCGGCTTCACTTTTATCCAGGCGCAAAATCGTTCTGGCGGCAAAATCATTCCGATCGCCCAGCGCGAAGAAGACACCAAGTTCCAGTCGGTGTTCATTGCCAAAACCGGCTCTGGCATCAAGACCCTGGCCGACCTCAAGGGCAAGCAGGTCAGCTTTGGCTCGCAGTCCAGCACCTCCGGCCACCTGATGCCGCGCAGCTTTTTGCTGCAGGCCCATATTGACCCCGACAAGGACTTCAAGCGCGTGGCTTATTCGGGCGCGCATGACGCGACGATTGCCTCGGTGGTGAGCGGCAAGGTCGAAGCCGCCGCGCTGGACATGACCGTGTGGAACAAGTTCGTCAAGGAAAACCGGGTCGATACTAAAGAGGTCAACGTCTTCTACACCACGCCCGGTTACTACAACTACAACTGGGCCGTGCATGCCGACATGCCGGCTGCCCTGCGCGAGAAGGTCACCAAAGCGTTGATCGATCTTGACCCGGCCACGGCGCAGGGCAAGGAAATCCTCGACCTGAATCGCGCGACGCGCTACATCCCGACCCAGGCAGGCAACTACAAGGGCATCGAGACGGCCGCCCGCAGCGCCGGTTTGCTGAAGTAGGATTGCTATCAAATAAATAGCTGCTTGCGCCCGTCAATAAAGGGCTGGAAGTCATTTTATCTATGAAAATCAAACTACATCAGGTGTCGGCACGCCATCCTGCGGCAAAACGTGATGCTGCGGCGGCGCTGCGCGGCCTGTCACTGCAGGTGGCCGCTGGCGAGCAGATCGCCGTGATCGGGCCGTCGGGCGCCGGCAAGACCACGCTGCTGCATGTGCTGGCCTGCGCGCTGCCACCGTCGTCCGGCAGCCTGCAGCTTGACGCGCGCGACCCCTGGCGGCTGCCGCGCAGCAAGCTGCAGCTTCTGCGCGGCAAGCTGTTTTTGGCACCCCAGGTGCCGCCCTTGCCGCCGCGCCAACGCGTCGTCACCTCGGTGCTGGCCGGTCGCCTGCCGCATATCGGTTTGTGGCAGAGCCTGCGCAGCCTGTTTTACCCGACCGCGATGGCCCAGGCTGACGCTGCCCTGGCACGCTTTGATTTGAGCGACAAGCTGTTTGCCCGGGTCGACCGGCTGTCGGGCGGTGAGCGCCAGCGCGTCGGGCTGGCCCGGGCGCTGGTCACCGAGGCGAGCCTGCTGCTGGTCGATGAACCGCTTTCAGCGCTGGACCCGACGCGTGGGCAGCAGGCGATTGCCTCCCTGACGCAGGCGGCACGCGAGCACGGCGCCACCCTGGTCTGTACTTTGCATCATGTCGAGATGGCGCTGCAACATTTCCCGCGCATCATCGGCCTGCGCGACGGCGAGCTGGCTTTTGACCTGCCCGCTGCCGAGGCGACGCCGGAGCGCCTGCAAGCGCTGTACGCGCAGCATTTGCATGAGCTCACCGGACCGGCGCCCGCGGCCTTCGATCTGCCGACGGCGGTCACGCCCCCCGCGGTGATGCATTGCCGCTGACCGGCCCTCCACCCATGATCAGCCCGCCTGCCCGCCTGCCCCCGCGCCCCGTGCCCCGTGCCCCGCGCCCCGAGCTGCGCGACCCGGCCTGGCGCGGCCGCGTTTTTTGGGCGCTGGCTGCGCTGCTGCTGCTGTGGCCCGCGCTGGTGCTGACCGAATTCAAACCCTGGGTGATGGTCGAGCCCGGCACGCTCAAATCGACTCTTCATTTTCTGGGCGATTTTTTTCCGCCCAAGGTCGAGTCGGAATTTTTGTGGCTGGTCGCGCGCGAAACCTGGCGCACGGTGGCCATGGCCACCGTCGGCATGGCGCTGGCCCTGGTGCTGGCGCTGCCGCTGACGCTGCTGTCGGTGCGCGTGTTGTCGGTGTCTGCCTTGAGCGGGCGCATGGCGCTTATGCCGGCGCTGCTGCGCCAGTGGGTACGCTGGCTTTTGATCCTGCTGCGCAGCGTGCCCGAGCTGATTTGGGCGCTGATTTTTGTGCGCGTGGTCGGCCTGGGGCCCACCGCCGGCGTGCTGGCCATTGCGCTGACTTACAGCGGCATGCTCGGCAAAGTCTATGGCGAGATTCTGGAAAGCGGGGAAAGCCACGCCACGGCATCGCTGCTGCGCAACGGCTCGGGCCGGCTGCAGGCTTTCTTTTATGGCTTGCTGCCACAAAACGCGGCTGAGCTGACCAGCTACAGCGTCTATCGCTGGGAGTGCGCCATCCGCTCATCGGCGGTGCTGGGCTTTGTCGGGGCCGGTGGCCTTGGGCAGCAGATGGACGCCTCGATGAAGATGTTCAATGGTGCCGAGGTCAGCACCATGCTGCTGGTCTTCATGGCGCTGGTCTGGCTGGCGGACCTGGCCAGTGCCTGGCTGCGCAAGGCCCTGGGTTGACGCCGGGCTCTGGACATTGCCATGACTGAATCACGCCCCTCTGCATCCGCAGCCAACGAGGTCTATCGCCTGCCGCCGTCGCTTTTCAGTGCGCGTTGCAAGGCCTGCTGGCTGGTGGCTGGGGTCTTTGTG
>JBKJOH010000369.1:0-27935 GCA_046593295.1 Polaromonas sp.
GGCGTTGATGATGAAGTTGATGCCGCCTTGGCGGTACAGCGTCACGTCTTTGTGCCGATGTTTGACGAGTGCCGTGAAACCCATCTGACGAAACACATCGCTCATGGCCTTCGGGTCTGGCGCTGCGTACTCGATAAATTCAAAACCGTCGGTGCCCATGGGGTTGGCTGTGTTCATGGCTATCTCCAAAAAGTATTGATCTACTGTATTAGCGTAAGGTATCAGTTTTTCTGCGTACTAAGGCACTGACTGGGTTGTTACGCAAGACTGCAAAACCAGCTTTGTGCTGGATCGCGTCAAGGCAACCACGGACGTACCGCTCTGAGCGCAGCTTGTTTTTGCGCCAGCGGCCTGGCAAAGCCATCTCCGTGGCCCCTGCTGGTTTCGATGGCTTGTTGTGGGTCGCCCGCCGTGTCGCGGCGCTGCAATCGAATTGCGTTATCCTTGATCGCTTGTTCACTACCGACAGCCCATGTGTCAGACGTTCCCCCCAGTAGGCCTTTGAAGGCTGTTAAACCCGAAGACAAACGCGGCTTTTTGCAAAAGATCGCTGAAATGCTTCATCCGGGTCCAGACTCCAAAGACGAGCTGATCGAAACCCTGGTCGAAGCGCAAGACAACCAAGTCATAGGCGCGCAAAGCCGCGAGATGCTGGAGGGCGTGATCCGCATGGCCGACATGACGGCGGGTGACGTGATGGTCGCCGCCCCGCGTATGGATCTCGTCAATATCGACGCACCGTTTGACGAGCTGCTGCATCTGGTGATTGACACCGCCCACTCGCGCTTTCCGGTGTACGAAGGCAAAAAAGAAAACATCCTCGGCATCCTCATGGCCAAAGACCTGCTCAAAATGCAGCGCGCGCCTGGCCTCAACATCAAGGCCTTGCTGCGCCCGGCCGTGTTTGTACCCGAGAGCAAAGGGCTGAACGATTTGCTGCGCGAGTTCCGTGGCAACCGCAACCACTTGGCCATCGTGATCGACGAGTTTGGCCGCACCGCAGGCCTCATCACGATTGAGGATGTGCTGGAGCAAATCGTTGGCGAGATCGAAGACGAGTTCGACATCGCCGAAGACGAAGGCGATATTTTTGGCTTGTCTGACCGCACCTATCGCGTCAGCGGTGACACCTCGATCGAGCGCGTCAGCGAAGCATTTGGCGTCAGCCTGCATGACGCAGACTTCGACACCATAGGCGGTCTGGTGGCCCACCAAATGGGCCACGTACCCAAGCGCGGCGAGAACTTCGCCCTCTCGGGTCTGCAATTTACCGTGCTGCACACCAAGGGCGGGGCGGTGCGCTGGTTCAAGGTGGCACCGGTCGGTGAGGCAGCGCCTGGCGCTGCGGGCAAGCCCAAGCCGGCATGATGCAGCGGGTCGGCAAACGCTGGTTGCTGGCAAGGTTTGCTATTGTTTTAGTAGCTGGCTGTGCTCATGCCTTGAGCGTTGCATGGCCTTTTGATGTATTTCTCACGCAGGGGCAGCCGGTCTGGTGGCTTCAAATTGTCGCCATGCTGTTGCTGGCCTGGCAGCTTGAACGCTGCGTTGCAGGCAAACAGGCGCTGAAAAATGGTGTGAAAAATGGGGTGAAGAGCGGCGCATGGTTGGGCTGGCTGTTTGCCATCGCCTTGCAATGCGCTACCTGGTGGTGGCTGTTTATTTCGCTGCACACTTATGGCGGCCTCGCGTCTCCGCTGGCGGTCATTGCCATCGTTGGTCTGGCGGCCTTTCTGGGTCTGTATTACGCCGCTGCCTGCGCTGCTTTTGTGTGGCTGGCGCCTAGCAATCGTGCCGGGCGCGCTATTGTTTTTGCAGCGCTCTGGCTGCTTGCAGAGCTGGCACGGGTAGCGCTTTTTACAGGCTTTCCGTGGGGCGAGGGCGGCTACGCCCAGCTCGATGGCCCGTTTGCAGATCTTGCAAAACTGGTCGGCGTGCATGGGCTGACGTTTGGCAGCGCGCTGACCGCAGCCGCCATTGCGGGGTTGCTGCTGAGGCCACGCCTGTTGTCGCTGGCAGCCGTCGCAGCCATGTTGGTGCTGGCGTTAACGGCGAGCCGTGTACTCAGGGTTGAAAAGGGAGCGGCATCGGCGTTCACGTCTAGCTATGCCGCAGCTAGCGTGGCAACGAAGCCCTTTACCATCACCCTGCTGCAAGGCAATATCGCGCAGGATGAAAAATTCCAGGCTGGCAAAGGCATTCCCGACGCGCTTAAATGGTACGCTGAGCAACTCAATGCCGCAGCCACCTCGCTGGTCGTCACGCCTGAAACCGCCATTCCCCTGCTGCCCAGCCAGTTGCCTGAAGGCTACGCCGACGCGCTCCTCAAGCGCTTTGCCCAGCCCCCCGCCGGGTTGCCTGAAACCGCTGCGCTGATTGGCATTCCGCTCGGCAACCAACAAGACGGCTACACCAACTCGGTCATTGGCATCAAGCCACAGGCTGGAGGCGTAAACGTAAACGTAGGCGCAGGCACCGGGCGCGACCAGGTCTATCGCTACGACAAACACCACCTGGTACCGTTTGGCGAGTTTGTGTACCCCCTGTTCAAGTGGTATTTGAAGATCGTAGATATTCCACTGGCCGACTTCAACAGCGGCGCGGTCAACCAGCCATCGTTCGACTGGCAGGGCCAGCGTCTGGCCCCCAACATTTGCTATGAAGACCTGTTTGGTGAAGAACTTGCCGCACGTTTTCGCGACCCGGCCCTCAGCCCCACCATCTTTGTGAACGTCAGCAACATTGCGTGGTTTGGCAACACGATTGCCATCGACCAGCACCTGAACATCTCGCGTATGCGCGCGCTGGAGTTTGAGCGCCCCATGCTGCGGGCCACCAACACCGGTGCCACCGCCATCATCGACCACCGTGGACAGGTCACGCATGCGCTCCCAAGGCACACCCGCGGCGCGCTGGTGGGCACGGTGGAGGGGCGCAGCGGCATCACACCCTACGCTTGGTGGGCCAGCCGCTTTGGCTTGTGGCCGTGGTGGTTGCTGGCATTTGCTATACTTTTGGTAGCTGCTCGCGCCCGTATTCATTGGGCTAGAGCCTGATTTAACCTTAAAAAATGACTTTTTTAATGCCTTTTTGACTGAAATGTGCCAAATCGCGCGCCGTTAAAATCAAACCATGCTCACCTTTCAACAGATCATCCTCAAACTACAGACCTACTGGGCTGACAAAGGCTGCGCGCTATTGCAGCCCTACGACATGGAAGTCGGCGCAGGCACTTCGCACACTGCAACGTTTTTAAGAGCCCTCGGCCCCGAGCCGTGGAAGGCCGCCTACGTGCAGCCCAGCCGCCGCCCCAAAGACGGCCGCTACGGTGAAAACCCAAACCGCCTACAGCACTACTACCAGTACCAGGTCGTACTCAAACCCGCACCGGCGAATATTCTGGAGCTGTATCTCGGCTCACTCGAAGCCCTCGGTTTCGACCTGAAGAAAAACGACATCCGCTTTGTCGAAGACGATTGGGAAAACCCAACGCTGGGCGCCTGGGGTCTGGGCTGGGAAGTCTGGCTCAACGGCATGGAAGTCACCCAGTTCACCTACTTCCAGCAAGTCGGCGGTATTGACTGCAAACCGATCACCGGCGAGATAACCTACGGCCTGGAGCGCTTGGCCATGTACCTGCAAGGCGTAGACAACGTTTACAGCCTGACGTGGACTGATGGCCTCAGTTATGGCGATGTCTATAAACAAAACGAGGTGGAGCAGAGCACGTATAACTTCGAGCACAGCGACGCAGACTTTTTGTTTATCGCTTTCACCGCTCACGAAAAGCAGGCCAAACATTTGATCGAAGCGCAACTAGCATTGCCCGCTTACGAGCAAGTGCTAAAAGCCGCGCATAGCTTTAATTTGCTAGATGCACGCGGAGCGATCAGCGTGACAGAACGCGCCGCCTACATAGGCCGCATTCGCAATCTGGCGCGCGCCGTGGCGCAAAGTTATTACGAGTCTCGGGAGCGCCTGGGCTTTCCGATGGCTCCGCGTGAGTGGGTGGAGAAAATGCTTCCTACGATCAAGAAGGCAGCGTGAACGAGATGACAGTTACTTTTAAAAATCTTCTCGTTGAGCTTTTTGTTGAAGAGTTGCCACCCAAGGCTCTGCAAAAACTGGGTGATGCGTTTGCCAATCAGCTATACGAATCCTTATCTGATCAGTGGCTTATTTGGATGCCTGGCACGATTGCAGAAAATGCGGGCGACGAAGATCCTCTGCCAATGGACGTGTTTGCTTCTCCGAGACGACTTGGAGTGTTAATTAGATATGTACTAACTCAGGGACCTGAAAAGACAGTCTCCCTGAAACTTATGCCTGCCTCTGTAGGATTGGACTCATCGGGCAACGCTACCCCTGCGCTATTGAAAAAGTTGCAGACTCTTGGCGCTGATGCATCAGCGGTAGCGGGATTGAAGCGTGTGCTTGATGGCAAGACAGAAGTTCTGTTTTATGAACATGTCGTCGAAGGCGTGATACTGGAAAAAGGCTTGCAAAAAGCAATTGCGCACGCGATTGCCAAACTGCCCATCCCCAAAGTCATGACCTACCAGTTGGCCGATGGCTGGAGCGATGTGAAGTTTGTGCGACCTGCGCATGGGCTGGTGGCTTTGCACGGTAGCGATGTGGTTGCCGTTGAAGCGCTGGGCCTGAAGGCTGGCAACATCACGCATGGCCATCGGTTTGAAGCACCCGTTGATCCAGTGGTGTTTATGTCTGCCGACAGCTACGCAGAAGCGCTCAGAAAAGACGGCGCAGTGATCGCCAGCTTTGCAGAGCGCAAGGCCGAGATTGCCCTCCAGTTGGCAGCTGCAGCAAGCAAAGTAGGCGGTGGAGTGACAGCGATTGAAGACGACGCGCTGCTTGATGAAGTCACCGCACTCGTCGAGCGCCCTAACGTGTTGATCTGCGAATTCGAAAAAGAATTCCTCGACGTACCGCAAGAGTGCCTCATCCTCACGATGAAGGCGAATCAAAAATACTTTCCGCTGTTAGATGCAAGCGGCAGTCTCACCAACAAGTTTTTGGTGGTCAGCAACATCACGCCAATGGACGCAAGCGCCGTGATTGGCGGCAACGAACGTGTGGTACGGCCCCGTTTGGCGGATGCGAAATTTTTCTTTGACCAAGACCGCAAGAAGACGCTTGAGTCGCGCGTCGCGGGACTGGATAAAGTGGTTTATCACAACAAGCTGGGTTCGCAGGGTGAGCGCATTGAGCGTGTCCGCTCTATCGCTAAGGCCATCGGACAACAATTAGGCGGTGAGGCTCTGGCGCAGCAGGCCGACCAAGCAGCCCAACTTGCCAAGACTGACTTAGTGACCGACATGGTCGGCGAGTTCCCCGAACTGCAGGGCACGATGGGCCGCTACTACGCGCTCAATGACGGCTTGGAGGCGGATGTCGCCGATGCCATTGAAGACCACTACAAACCACGTTTTGCTGGGGATAATTTGCCGCGTAATAGCGTCGGAGTCGTTGTGGCATTGGCTGACAAGCTGGAAACTCTTGCGGGTATGTTTGCGATAGGCAATTTGCCGACTGGCGATAAGGACCCTTTCGCATTGCGCCGCCATGCGTTAGGAGTAATACGCATGCTGGTTGAGAGGGATATTCCTCTGCATATTGATCCGCTTATTGAATTTTCCACCGCAAGCATGATTTCGGCCGAGAGGGACAAGCTGCGCGACCTCGCAAAAAATCTTTATTCTGCCCAGCAATCTATCGCGATAAAAGGGGTTGTTGTTACCGCTGACGTGACAAGCTTTGAATACGAGTCGCCCATAAGTTGGGCAAACGTCGAAGCGCTAAAGAGCTTTATTTTTGATCGTCTGGCTGGTGCGCTTCGTGAACAAGGCTACAGCGCGCAAGAGGTCGAAGCAGTGCTTGCCCTGCGTCCGCAGCGTTTGGGCGACGTACCAAAGCGCCTAGCCGCCGTCCGAGCCTTCGCAGCCCTACCAGAAGCCCCAGCCCTAGCCGCCGCCAACAAGCGCGTCAGCAACATCCTGAAAAAAGCTGAAGGCATTGTTGAAGCCACCATCAACGAAGCATTGCTAGTCGAGCCAGCCGAAAAACAACTCGCCAGCGCTCTCAAAACAGTAGCTGCTCACGCTGATATTGCTTGGGTTGCAGGCGATTACACCGGTAACCTACAGGCTTTGGCAGCGCTCAAAGAGCCAGTCGACGCATTTTTCGAAAGCGTCATGGTCAATGCCGAAGACCCAGCCCTCAAAGCCAACCGCCTCGGTTTGCTGGCAATGCTGCATCAGGCCATGAACCGCGTGGCCGACTTGTCAAAACTTACCTGAAAAGGTTGTAATTATGGTTACGAACATTAAGAAAATTCCAACACTCCGGCGACCCCGACCTACTTTGGCTGCGATCACTATCGAAGGATTTAAGTCGATAAATTCGGAGTGCAAACTAGAGTTGGGAAGTCTCAACATTCTTGCTGGTGCGAATTCAGCAGGTAAATCTAGTTTCTTGCAACCCTTGTTGCTCTTAAAGCAAACTGTCGAGGCCGCGTACGATCCTGGGCCACTGCTGATTGACGGGCCCAATGTTAAATTCACTGAACTAGCGCAGATTTTTTCAAGGGTCACGGGCGCAAAAAAACAATTGTCGATTGGGTTGTATGCCAGTGATGGTCAGGGATTAAAACTGAGTTTTGAAATCGGCTCTAAGAAACAACTCCAAATCAAGGAGAACACCCATACTGATGCTAAAGGAAAATCGCAAATACTGACTGAAAAACTGTCGGACGAAGAAGTAAAAAAGATTGTTAAAGCTTCTGGTTTTCCCGCAGGTAGTCTTTTTTCGCAAAGTAAAGCCTCTATCGCCAGAGATCGAGCTTTTCTGCGCTTGCAGTTTACAGATGAAGACCGTAGATATCTGTTTCCGATTGGGATAGTGGAGGGGTTTGGTGAAGAAGTTGGAAGAAACATTATTCACGTACCGGGGTTAAGGGGTAATCCCGAAAGAAGTTATAAAAAAACTGCTGTCGGCGGTAGCTTTCCTGGAACGCTTGATACTTATGTCGCCAGTATCGTGGCTCATTGGCAAGAAAGCGACCACGAAAAGCTGGAAATACTTGGTAGACAACTCCAGCAATTGGGGCTGACTTGGAAGGTGACATCAAAGAAGATTGACGACACCCGGGTTGAGCTACAGGTTGGCCGTTTGCCGACAGCAGCTCAGGGCGGAGCAAAAGATTTGGTCAGTATTGCGGATGTGGGCTTTGGTGTGTCCCAAGTGCTTCCCGTTTTGGTTGCATTGTTGGTCGCTAAGCCGGGGCAGATGGTTTATATCGAGCAGCCAGAAACGCATTTGCATCCAAAAGCTCAACGCGCCTTAGCAAGCATATTCGCTGACGCGGTGCAGCGACAATCTGTAGTTATCGTTGAGACGCATAGCTTGCTATTCGTGCGTGCAATTCAAACGTTGGTTGCCCGCGGCGACGTAAAAAAGGATGTTGTCAAGCTGCATTGGGTTGAGCGCGATGCTGTCGGTCAAACGCAAGTAACCACACGAAATTTGGATAATTCAGGTGCTTATGGGGACTGGCCGCAAGATTTTGAAGCCACAGAAATGGCAGGCGAACAAGACTATATTGAGGCGGCCGAGAAGGCGCTGTTCAAGCATGGCTAAGGTTTCTCGGTTGTTGTCTGTAGATGCCTCGGTTTTGCGAGGTGCAGGGGACAAAGCTGGACACTCATCACATTGCACCGGTGTTCTGAGCGTAATTCTTGAGATTTGTCATCGTGCGGTTTTATGCAGTGAGATCCAAGAAGAATGGAATAAACATCAATCGAGAATAGCGATTAAATGGCGGGCTTCTATGAATGCTCGAAAAAAGCTGATCCCAATTGACATTAAAGTGCATTGCCAAAGAATTACTCATCAGGTCAATGACCTATTACAAGCTACAGCTGCGCAGCGAGCCGCGTTGATAAAGGATATACACCTGATTGCAGCTGCAGCCTATGGTGATCATGTCATCGTGTCTGCTGACCAAGCTCTAAAAGCCTTATGTGACCTGCACTTGCAAGAGTCTCTTGAGTGGTTGTTGGTTTCCCCAGATGATGCCGCCACAGCGAGGCAGGCAACAATCGATCGATTGTTTGAGTTGGCCAAAGCACGATCAAGTCTGAAATAACCCATGAAACTCGTCATCCTAGACCGCGACGGTACCATCAACTCCGATAGAGACGACTTCGTCAAAACGCCTGAAGAATGGATGCCGCTGCCCGGTGCGCTGGAGGCGATTGCGCGGCTTAATCATGCCGGGTGGCATGTGGTGATTGCGTCCAACCAGTCGGGCCTGGGGCGCGGTTTGTTTGACATGGCTTCGCTTAACGCCATACATGCCAAGATGCACAAGATGCTGGCATCAGTCGGCGGCCGTATTGATGCGGTTTTTTATTGCCCGCACAGCCCTGAAGAAAGTTGCACTTGCCGCAAACCGCTGCCCGGTTTGTTCGAACAGATCGGCGCGCGCTTTGGTGTGCCGCTCAAGGGTGTGCCGACGGCGGGCGACTCGCTGCGCGACTTGCAGGCGGGGGCCAGCGCCGGGTGTGAACCGCATCTGGTGCTGACAGGCAAGTCCTTTCAGTACCGCAAAGACCTTGCAGGTGGTCAACCCGATGGCCTGCCAGCGGGCACTGTGCTGCATGAGGATTTGTCGGCGTTTGCCGATTTTCTACTTGAGCGCAGCGCCCAGCCGCTGCAGGTAGCGGTTTAAAAGTTACTCTCCAGAAAAAATACACATGCCCCTGATCCGTTCAATCCTTCATCTTCTCTGGATGGTCATTACCGTCATTCCGTGGGCGCTTGCCGTGCTGGTTTTCTCTCTGTTTGGCAGCAGTACCCAGGTTTACTGGATGTGCGCAGGCTGGCTGCGTCTGGCGGTAACGGGGGGGACGGTGATTCTGGGTATCCAGAACCGGGTGACCGGTATGGAAAACCTGCCCACGGAAGCGTTGGGTGCCTGCGTACTACTGGTCAAGCACCAGAGTACCTGGGAGACTTTTTCAATGGTGACACTGATGCCGCACCCGCTGGCTTTTGTGTTTAAAAAGGAATTGCTGTATGTGCCGTTTTTTGGCTGGGCCATGGCGCGCATGGACATGATCCACATTGACCGCAGCCAGCGGTCGCGGGCCTTCAGCAAGGTTGTGGTGCAGGGCAAGCGCCTGATGGCCCGAGGCACCTGGGTCATCATGTTCCCCGAGGGCACGCGCATCCCGCGCGGACAAAAAGGTGTTTATAAAAGCGGTGGTACCCGCCTGGCGATTGAAACTGGTGCGCCAGTGATTCCGGTTGCCGTCACCTCGGCCAAATGCTGGCCACGCAAGGCCTTTATCAAAACGCCAGGCATTGTTGACTTTTCAATTGGCAAACCGATCAGCAGCGTTGGCAGGAAACCCGATGAGCTGATGCGCGAGGTCGAAGCCTGGATTGAAGCCGAGATGCGCAGGCTTGACCCCGAGGCCTACACAGCAACTAAAGCGCAAGCCTTGAAACCAGCATGATCACGAAGCTGCTTCAGTTCACGCTGGATTTGTTCGACAGCTCACCGGTCGAGATCAAAAAGCCGCCGTTTAAAGCACAAAAAGAGGCTGCAGGCCAGCAAAATCAGGCGCGACCAGCTATTGAAACGATAGCGCCTTTAGCCTTGCCTATGGCTCACATCGCCAGCCAACTCCCACCGCAAACCTTGCAACAAGCACTCAGCCCGCTCACTTTTCAGCACCCCAAGGCCACGCGCGAAGTCTTGCTCGATGGCATTGCCGTGGCCTACCAGTTCAAACGTGGCAAGCGCCGCAGCATAGGCTTTTCAGTCGGCGCAGAAGGCTTGACGGTCAGCGCGCCCAAGTGGGTGCCGCTGTATGAAATTGACAAAGCAGTGGTCGAAAAATCTGGCTGGATCATCAACAAGCTGCAAGAAACGCGCGACCGTCATGCGCGGCTTGAGTCTGCCCGCATCGACTGGCGTGATGGCACCACGCTGCCGTTTTTGGGCGAGCAGGTCATTGTGGTGTTAGACCCGCGCCATGCGTTTGGTGGCATAGGCGCTGAACTGAAAAGCAGTGACGCAGATACGCTGCCCTTTGTTGCCCACCTCACGCTGCATGTGGGCTTGCCACACTTGGCCACGCCCGAGCAGATTCGTGACGCGGAGCAGGCCTGGCTGATGCGCCAAGCCAAGCGGATTTTTATCGAACGGCTCAATCACTTCGCGCCCACACTCGATGTGCAGTGGCGCAAGTTAAGCCTGTCAAGCGCCGGTACGCGCTGGGGCAGCGCCAGTGCCGACGGCTCGATTCGCCTGAACTGGCGGCTGATTCACTTCAAGCAGTCGGTGATTGACTACGTGGTGGTGCATGAACTCAGCCACCTGCGGGTGATGGACCACAGCCCGCGCTTTTGGGACACAGTGCGCGCCGTGGTGCCGGACTATGCCGAGCTGCGCGGCCAACTGAAGGACGAAGGCGTGCCGCGCTGGTAATTGCTTTGTAGTGCTTCTTGTCCTGAACCCATTATTCAATCACCATGGCCACTACGTACACCATCAGCGATCTGGCAAAAGAGTTTGACCTGACCACGCGGGCCATGCGTTTTTACGAAGACATGGGCTTGCTGCAACCACAGCGCGAAGGCCCGGGCGGGCGCAACCGCGTGTACACCAACCGGGACCGCACGCGCCTCAAGCTCACGCTGCGTGCCAAGCGGCTTGGTCTGTCGCTGGTCGAGGCCAAGGAAATCATCGACTCCTACGACAGCCCGCGCGATACCGCGCCGCAGTTGCGTAAATTTCTTTCCATACTGGCCGACCACCGCAAAAAGCTTGAATCGCAATTGCTCGACCTACAGGCCAATCTGGACGAGATACGTACCCATGAAAAAGAGGCCGGGGCGCTTCTGGGCAAGACTGAAAAGCCAAAGCCCAAAACGCCAAATCGGTGATAATTGACGTTTACGTAAACGTCAATCTAAAAACAGGCCACCAAAGCCCTCCGGTTTGCGACGAAAGACACTTGCACCATGAAGCCCATTTCTGAACCTTCGGAGCTGTACAAAAGAGTAGAGACCAGTTTTTTGCGCCAGAGGCTGATGCAGCAAACCGTTATGCCGGTTAGCAAAACCTATTAAACATTGAAGAACACCACCATGAACATGCCCGGACTTGACTTTCAACTCGGTGAAGACATCAACGCCCTGCGCGACACGGTGCGCGAATTTGCGCAAGCTGAAATCGCACCGCGTGCGGCAGAGGTTGACCGCAACGACCAGTTCCCGATGGACTTGTGGCAAAAATACCTGCCCAAACTCATCATCGGCGAGCATGTGGGCGCGCTGGCCATGTGGGTGGCCTGAACACGGGCGCAAAAGTATTGATGAGCGGCCTTGATTACGAGCGCGCCGTACTCACAGGCGGGCCGCTGGGCATCATGCAGTCAGTGATGGACAACGTCATTCCCTACATCCACGACCGCAAGCAGTTTGGTCAGAGCATTGGCGAGTTTCAATTGATTCAGGGCAAGGTGGCAGACATGTACACCGTGCTGCAGGCCGGGCGCTCGTTTGCTTATACGGTGGCCAAAAACCTCGACATGCTGGGTATCGAGCATGTGCGGCAGGTGCGCAAAGACTGCGCCTCGGTCATTATGTGGTGCGCCGAAAAAGCCACCTGGATGGCGGGTGAGGGCGTGCAGATTTACGGCGGCAATGGCTACATCAATGACTACCCGCTGGGCCGGTTGTGGCGCGATGCCAAGCTCTATGAAATTGGCGCGGGTACAAGTGAAATTCGCCGCATGTTGATTGGTCGGGAATTGTTTGCAGAGACCTGCTAATTCACGTATTTATCAGGTATTTTGAATTTCTGATAAAATAATTACTTTGTAATTACAGTGAGTGAACCATGCAAGCTCAAATCGTACAAATCGGCAACTCCTTGGGCCTGCGCTTGCCGAAGGCGGTGCTTGAATCACTGCATCTCGAACGGTCTTCGAAGCTGGATATTCAAACGCGCAGCGGTAGCATTGTGCTGCGACCTTTGAAAGAGCCTAGAGACGGCTGGGCTGCTGCGTTTAGCAAAGAGCCAGTGCTCGAATCTGAAAACCTGTGGGGCGATATGCCTGTTGCTGAATCTTGGGACGAGTAAGGGGCGCATACAAATGAAGATAAGTGCGTCTAAATTTCCCCAACAAGGCGACGTGTGGTGGGTCAACCTTGACCCTACTGTTGGCAAAGAGATCAGCAAACGCAGACCTTGCCTAGTGGTGTCACCCAATGATATGAACGCGCATTTGGTAACGGTCATAGCAGCACCCATGACAAGCACCATCAGGGCCTGGCCAACGCGCGTGACGGTCGTATTAAAACGCCAGCAGAGTTCTGTGGCGCTAGACCAGATTCGCATGGTGGATAACCAGCGCCTCATCAAAAAAATAACCAGCATTGACGCGGAGCCCGCACTCGCGGTGCTGCGTGAGATGTTTGCAAAGGCTTAGACATTTATATGCCATTAGAAGAACTTTTTACCCACAACCGCGCTTGGGCCGCGCGAATGGAGCTTGAGAAGCCCGGCTTTTTTACCAGCCTGGTCAAGCAGCAAAAGCCCAAGTACATGTGGATTGGCTGCTCCGACAGCCGCGTGCCGGCCAACCAGATCACCGGGCTGGAGCCGGGCGAGGTGTTTGTGCATCGCAACGTGGCCAATATCGTGGTGCATTCCGACCTCAACGCGCTGTCAGCCATTCAGTTTGCGGTCGAGCGGCTCAAGGTCAAAGACATCATGGTGGTCGGCCACTACGGTTGCTCGGGCGTACAGGCCGCGCTTGAAGGTGCCCGCATCGGCCTGGCCGACAACTGGATACGCCACATCCAGGACGTGCGGCACCGCCACCGTCAGATGCTCGACAGCTTGAGCGACGCTGTGCGGGCCAACGCGCTGTGCGATATCAACGTGATCGAGCAGGTTGTGAATGTTTCCGTGAGCACCGTGATGGTCGATGCCTGGGCGCGCGGGCAAGACGTGACCGTACATGGCTGGGCTTTTGGTGTGCATGACGGCTTGTTGCAAGACTTGCAAATGTCGGTTGCCAAACCAGCGGCGATGGATGGCTTGTATCGCAAGGCGATTGATCGTGTATGGGACATCTGGGCGCAGAAGACCAAGCAGACCGAGGCTTGAGGATGTTTCCCCAGCGCCTTGATTCAACCTTGGCCTACGACATCGCCAAAGCGATGATGGATGGCTTTAACCGCCACTACCAGGTTTTCCGCACCGAGTCAGCACGCGCCAAGCACCGGTTCGAGGTCGCAGACTGGTACGGCCAGCAACGCGGCCAGCGCGAGCGTATCGAGTTTTATGATTTGCGGGTGCGCGAAGCCTCGATGCGGCTGGAGCGTGAGTTCAAGGCGGGCGAGCAGTCCATGGATGTCTGGCAGCAGGACAAGCTGCATTACATCGGGCTGCTGGTCAACCATCAGCAGCCCGAGTTGGCTGAAACTTTTTTCAATTCAGTCACCACCAAAATCCTGCACCGCAGCTATTTCCAGAACGACTTTATTTTTGTGCGTCCGGCGGTCAGCACCGAGTACATCGAAAACGAAGAACCCACTGCCGAGCCAACCTATCGCGCTTACTACCCGACGGCAGGCAACGGGGCAGAGGTAGTGGCCAACATACTGCGTGCCTTTGATCTGCGCCCGGAGTTTGAAGACCTGGAGCGCGATGCGGGCTATGTGGCCCAGGCCCTGACCGCGCGCTTCACCGATGTCCGCTTACGCGCCAACTTCCAGATACAGGTGCTCTCAAGCCTGTTTTTCCGCAATAAGGGTGCGTACGTAGTCGGCAAGGTCATCAATGGCTTTGTCGAGCTACCTTTTGCACTGCCGATACTGCATTCAAAAGGCGGCAAGCTGGTGATTGACGCAGCGCTGTTTGGTGAAGACGATCTGCTGATGCTGTTCAGCTTTGCGCGTGCCTACTTCATGGTGGACATGGGTATTCCGTCGGCCTATGTGCAGTTTTTGCGCAGCATGATGCCGCGTATGCCGCGCGCTGAAATCTACAACGCGCTGGGCCGGGCCAAGCAGGGCAAGACACTTTTTTACCGCGACTTTCTCTACCACCTGCGGCATTCAACCGACAAGTTCCGCATTGCGCCGGGTATCAAGGGCATGGTCATGCTGGTGTTTGACTTGCCATCGTTTCCCTACGTGTTCAAGGTCATCAAAGACTACTACCCGCCGCAAAAAGACACCACCCGCGAGCAGGTCAAGGGCAAGTACCTGCTGGTCAAGCAGCACGACCGCGTGGGCCGTATGGCCGACACGCAGGAGTACAGCGAAGTCGCCTTTCCGCGTGCGCGCTTTGACGACGAGCTGATTGCCGAGATTGAAAAATTCGCGCCCAGCCAGCTTGAGGTCTCAGACCGTGATGGCGATGGCCAGATGGAAGTCATCATCAAGCACGTGTACATCGAGCGCCGCATGATCCCGCTGAACATTTATTTGCAAGAGGCCTTTGACATGGGGCTTGCCAAGCCAGAGGCCAAAGCCCAGATCGAGCGTGCCGTGATCGAGTACGGCAACGCGATTAAGGATCTGGTTGCCGCCAATATTTTTCCCGGCGACATGCTCTGGAAAAACTTTGGTATGACGCGGCACGGCAAGGTGGTGTTCTACGACTACGACGAGATCGAATACATCACCGACTGCAACTTCCGCAAGGTGCCAACGCCGCGCAACGAAGAAGACGAGATGAGCGGCGAGACCTGGTATTCAGTCGGGCCGAAAGATGTTTTCCCCGAAACATTCGGGCCCTTTCTGCTCGGCAATGATGCCGTGCGCGCTGTGTTCATGGCGCACCACGCCGACTTGCTCGACGCGGCTTACTGGCAGGCGCGGCAGGCGCGCATCCGGGCCGGTCATGTGCATGACGTGTTTCCGTATGAGCGTGAAAAGCGCTTTATCAAACTGAACCCACCCAGCGCGCCAGCTACAGAAACCGATAGTTGAAACCGATATTTAATTTAAACCCGTAAAGGGAAAAACCATGTTTGAGTCCATCGTCATCCTCGGCGCAGCCCGTACCCCTATGGGTGGTTTTCAGGGCGACTTTGCATCGCTCTCTGCACACGACTTGGGCGGTGCCGCCATCAAGGCCGCTATTGAGCGCGCAGGCATTGCGCCTGCAAAAGTTGATGAAGTATTGTTTGGCAACTGCCTGATGGCAGGCCAGGGCCAGGCACCTGCGCGGCAGGCCGGTTTCAAAGGTGGCTTGCCCGCCAGCACGGGGGCGGTCACGCTGTCAAAAATGTGCGGCTCCGGCATGGAGGCGACCATGCTGGCGCACGACCAGCTGGTGGCGGGTAGCCGTGACGTGATGGTGTCGGGCGGCATGGAAAGCATGACCAACGCGCCACACTTGCTGCTCAAGGCTAGGGCCGGCATCCGCATCGGCCATGACCGCATTTACGACCACATGATGCTCGACGGCCTTGAAGACGCTTACGAGCCGGGCCGCGCCATGGGTACGTTTGGCGAGCAGTGCGCTGACAAATATAAATTTACGCGCGAGGCGCAAGATGCCTTTGCCACCACCAGCGTCAACCGCGCCAAGGCCGCTACCGAATCTGGCGCATTCAAGGCCGAGATCACGCCCGTTACCGTAAATAGCCGCGCGGGCGATGTCGTGATTTCCATCGACGAAGGCCCGGGCAAGGTCAAGCTCGACAAGATTCCCACGCTCAAGCCTGCGTTTAAAAAAGACGGCAGCATCACCGCTGCATCCAGCTCGTCCATCAACGACGGCGCTGCCGCCCTGGTGCTGACGCGTGCATCAACCGCCAAAGAGCTGGGCGCAAAGCCGCTGGCCCGCATCGTCGGCCATGCCACCTTTGCGCAAGAGCCAGAATGGTTTACCACTGCGCCTGTCGGGGCCGTCAACAAGCTGCTCAAAAAGATTGGCTGGTCGGTCAAGGATGTTGATTTGTGGGAAGTGAACGAGGCCTTTGCCGTGGTGCCCATGGCCGCGATGGCAGAGCTGGGCATCAGCCACGCTATCGTCAACGTCAATGGCGGCGCGTGTGCGTTGGGCCACCCGATTGGTGCCAGCGGCGCGCGCATCATCGTCACACTGCTGTATGCATTGCAGGCGAGGGGCCTTAAAAAAGGCATTGCCACACTCTGCATAGGCGGCGGTGAAGGTACGGCGCTGGCCATTGAATTGCTCTGAACCCCCCATTTTTACCCCCTAAAAATGGCTGTAGCCCAATCAATACGGGCGTGACCAGCTACTGTATTAATAGCAACAAGAAAATGGCAGCCATAAAATTTGGCGCTGTTTTGTTTGACTGTGACGGCGTGCTGGTTGCTTAGTTAGTGGCTGTTTAAAGCTGCCGCTAACCCCCGCGCGTCAAAATAGTCGCGGCGTGATAATCTACGAACCTCATTTTTAAAACACTGCGAGACACACCATGCCCGGACTTTTGCCCAACATCGACCCCAACGGTTTGCTCGAATTTTCAGTCGTCTACACCGACCGCTCCATCAACCACATGTCCAAAAGTTTTCAGGGCGTGATGACCGATATATCGAGCATCCTGAAAGAGGTCTACGGTGCCCACTCGGCCGTACTGGTGCCCGGCAGCGGCACCTACGGCAAGGAAAGCGTCGCCCGCCAGTTCGCCACCGGCAAGCACGTCATGGTGCTGCGCAACGGCTGGTTCAGCTACCGCTGGACGCAAATTTTTGACATGGGCAACATCCCCGCAACGTCCACCGTCCTCAAGGCCAGGCAAGCCGTCAAAGGTACACAAACGCCCTGGGCACCCGCACCGATTGCCGAAGTGCAGGCAGCCATCACCAAAGAAAAGCCGGCAGTCGTTTTTGCCCCGCATGTTGAAACCTCGTCCGGCCTGATCCTGCCCGACAGCTACATGAAAGCCGTGGCCGATGCCGTGCATGCCGTCGGTGGCCTGTTTGTACTCGACTGCATCGCATCAGGCGCCATGTGGGTAGACATGAAGGCCGTGGGCGTTGACGTACTCATTTCAGCCCCACAAAAAGGCTGGAGCAGCTCTCCCTGCTGCGCCATGGTGATGCTCAGCGAGCGTGCCCGTGAAGCGATTGAAGCCACCACCAGCACCAGCTTTTCATGCGACTTAAAAAAGTGGCTACAGATCATGGAGACCTATGAAAAAGGTGGCCACGCCTACCACGCCACCTTGCCCACAGATGCCCTCACACGCTTGCGCGCTGCCATGCAAGAGACCAAGGCCTACGGCTTTGCCAAAGTAAAAGCAGAGCAGCTTGCACTAGGTACCAAAGTCCGCGCGTTGTTTGAAAGCCGAGGCCTGCCCAGCGTAGCAGCCGAAGGCTTTAAGGCCCCCGGTGTCGTCGTCAGCTACACCACGGACGCAGACATTCAGTCAGGCAAAAAGTTTTTGAATGAAGGGCTGCAAACGGCAGCCGGTGTGCCGCTGCAATGCGACGAAGACGCAGACTTCAAGACTTTCCGTGTGGGGCTTTTTGGGCTGGACAAGTGGCACAACGTGGATAAGACGGTGGCTAATTTGGCCGGGGCGCTGGATCGGATTGGGGTGACGGAGCGGGTGGCGGAGACTGTTTCTGCCTGCCTATGAACAACCCTACCCACCCTGGCCTGATTATTCGTGATGATGTCTTGCCTGAACTGCAGTTGACTGTGGACGGAGCAGCAGAGCAGATGGGTGTGCCCTTTGTCACGCTGTCACGGGTCATCAACGGACACTCAGCCATCACCGCCGAGATGGCACTTCGTGTTGGCAAGTGGGTCGGCAACGGCCCCGAAATCTGGCTGCGTATGCAGGGTCAATATGACCTTTGGCAGGCAAAGAAAAAGGGCGATGTGAAAGTTGCCCAACCGGCTAGTGTGCAGTCAGTAAATGCAGACGCAAGCTTCCGCTGCATTCATGCGGTGAATTGCCGGCCTACTCCCCCCAAAGCCCTCATGAACGTCTTCTTATTCCTAAACCCAGAAACCCAGAAACCCAGAAACCCAGAAACCCAGAAACCCAGAAATCGCAGCCACCTGCTTGATCGAGTGCGTCGTCAGAAGCGCATTCCTCCTGGCGCTGTCGGTGCAATGAGTGGGGTGCATGTTCAGTGCGGCGAGGCCTGTACTCAAATCGAAGTATTCAGCAACTTTTCAATACTGCCAGGCACCTGCCCCCGCGCCAGCATCCGCTTGAAGGTCTCATACACATCCGTTTTAGCCCCCGCTTTGCGCAATGTGTTCTCGTCGTTAAACCATACATAGATGATGATCTGGATGGGGCTGGACGCGAATCGGAAGAACAGGCGGTAGCGCTCGGGCATACCTTTTTTAACGCGCCGCCAATGCGTAGCTGCGGCTCCTAGTGTTTTGCCCAAGCGAAACTCGGGTGCGTCTGGGTTGGCTGGCACCTGCTGTGTGATGGCGCGGTACACCGAGGCCAGCAGCTTGGTTTTGGGATGGGTTTTGTACCCCTTGGGGTCTTTGGCTGCAAGTTGGGTGACGGTGGCCTCTAACTCGTCAAGTGCGGCTTGAAAGGCTTTGAAGTAATACAGTTGCCAACCGTTGGCGACCTTCACTTGTCTTTTCCATCATCCAGTTTCACGCCTTTGACCAGCTTGCCAATGCGGGCTAGCTGCGCTGCATTGGCCGGGGCAATGTGCTTGGGGTGATTGGTCAATTGCTTTTCCAGAAAGCTCAAAAAACTTGCAAACACCGGGTCTGCAACTTCTGCGGCTGTAGCGCGCGTAGCAGGTACTTTGGCAGACATGAGCACCTGACCATCACCCACTGGCGTCAGGCTTACTTTGCCTTTGAATTCAGGGTACGCCTGAAAAAACCCGGCTGGCAGACGCATGCCCCGGCTGTTACCGACCTGGATGACAGTGGCTTCGTATTGAGAGGTGGTCATGGTGCGTATTGATATGTGATTACAAATGTGACTACGTTAGTTTACCGTAATCAAATGAGATATCAAAGCGGCGATGCCTTATATATTGACGCGTTTCAATGAGGCATTTATGATGTTATATGTAGTATCATTAAAAAATGAACACTGTAGCCAAACTGCTTGCAGCGATGCGCCAAAACCCTTCCGACTGGACAATGGCTCAGTTGCTCACGATTGCCCAGTGTCATGGCATGGAGGTGCGCAGTACAGGGGGAAGTCACCATGTTTTTTCGCACTCTGGCGTTAGAGATTCGCTCACTGTGCCTGCCCGCCGCCCGATCAAGGCGGTTTACATCAAGTGCTTTTTGGCGCTGATTGATCAAATTGAGGACTAAGCCATGACCGTTAAAAAAATCTCCGCCGTTACCCCACCCTTTGCGTTTGAGGCCTATAGCCATTTGGTGAGCCCTATCGCGCTTGATGATGGTGGCGGGTTTTTGTTCACCATGCCAGACATTCCGGGTGTGGTGGGTGATGGCGTAACCGAGGCTGCGGCCATTAAAGATGGGCGAGAAGCTTTTTTGGTGACTGTCAGCGCGTTGATGGATATGGGCCGTGAAGTGCCAGCGCCCACTTTGACGGCGCAAGACTTTGCGCCGCTGTCTGCATCAGGCAAGTTTGTGGCGCGGGTTCCACGTTCCATGCACATTCAGTTGGCGGCTCGGGCAAAGACCGAGGGCGTGTCGCTCAACACACTGGTAATCGCACTCATCGCAGAGGGCCTGGGCAGGCATTATTCGGTTTGATGCGCGCTGCACAGCCATAAACACACCCAATTACACCCATTTAGGGCGTGCATTCGGGTGTGGTTTGGCAGTTTGACGCTATGCATGGCTCAAGTTTGTTGCAATATGGCACGGTTTGCAACCTGATTGACTGCATGGGTAGGACGGGTTTTCCTTAAGCTTGCGGTTTGGCACCCGTTTGACGTTATGGTGTGGTCTGCACCCTTGGCCATTCATTGACGAATGACGTGCCGCTTTGAAATGAGGAAACCGATGCCCGCTCTGGAGACAAAACTCAACGCCCGCTCTGCCGACTTCCAGGCCAACGCCGCTGCCATGCGTGCGCTGGTGGACGACCTGGGCGAAAAGGTTGCCAAATCAGCCGCAGGCGGTGGCGATACAGCGCGTGCCAAGCATGTCAAGCGCGGCAAGCTGTTGCCACGCGACCGGGTGCAAATGCTGCTCGACCCTGGCACACCTTTTCTTGAACTCTCGCCGCTGGCCGGCTACGCGATGTACCCCGACCGTGACGGCAGCGACAGCGCGCCATGCGCGGGCATCATCACCGGCATTGGCCGCGTCAACGGCATCGACTGCATGGTGGTCTGCAACGACGCGACGGTCAAGGGCGGCACCTATTACCCGATGACGGTCAAAAAGCACCTGCGCGCACAAGAGATCGCGCAGCAGAACAACCTGCCTTGTGTGTACCTGGTCGATTCGGGCGGTGCCAACCTGCCGAATCAAGACGACGTGTTCCCCGACCGTGAGCACTTTGGCCGCATCTTTTACAACCAGGCGCAGATGAGCTCGCTGGGCATCGGGCAGATCGCCGTGGTGATGGGCAGTTGCACCGCAGGCGGCGCCTACGTGCCGGCCATGAGCGACGAGACCATCATCGTCAAAAACCAGGGCACGATTTTTCTCGGCGGCCCGCCGCTGGTGAAAGCTGCGATTGGCGAAATCGTTTCAGCCGAAGATCTGGGTGGCGGCGATGTGCATACGCGGCTGTCAGGCGTGGCCGACCACCTGGCGCAAAACGACGCGCACGCCTTGGCGCTGGCCCGCCAGGCGGTTGGCAGCCTGAACCGTAAAAAGAACGTGCAGCAGGTGCTGCGCACACCCGAGCCACCGCTGCACAGCCCCAAAGAGCTGTACGGTGTGATACCAATCGACACACGCAAGCCCTATGACGTGCATGAGGTCATCACCCGCATCGTCGATGGCAGCGAGTTCCATGAGTTCAAGGCGCGCTACGGCACCACGCTGGTCTGCGGCTTTGCGCACATTGAAGGCATGCCGGTCGGCATCATTGCCAACAACGGCATTTTGTTTTCAGAAAGCGCGCAAAAAGGCGCGCACTTCATCGAGCTGTGCTGTCAGCGCAAAGTGCCGCTGATCTTTTTACAGAACATCACTGGCTTCATGGTGGGACGCAAGTACGAGAGCGAAGGCATTGCACGCCACGGTGCCAAGCTGGTCACGGCAGTGGCCACGGCCAGTGTTCCGAAGTTCACCGTCATCATCGGCGGCAGCTACGGCGCGGGCAACTACGGCATGTGCGGGCGGGCGTATTCGCCGCGTTTTTTGTGGATGTGGCCAAACGCGCGCATCTGCGTGATGGGCGGCGAGCAGGCATCAAGCGTGCTGGCCACCGTCAAGCGCGACGGCATCGAGGCGCGTGGCGGTAGCTGGAGCTTTGAGGAAGAGGCAGCTTTCAAGCAGCCGATGTTAGAGCAGTTTGCGCACCAGTCGCACCCCTACTATTCAAGCGCCCGCATCTGGGACGACGGCGTGATTGACCCGGCTGATACACGGCGCGTGCTGGCGCTGGGTTTGTCGGCTACGCTGAATCAGCCTATCGGCGAGCCCAAATTCGGCATCTTCCGCATGTAAGCCATCCCACAAACAAAAAAGACAAGTGACAAACCCATGGACAACATCTTCATCACCCCCGAACACGAACTGCTACACGAGCAGATTGCACGTTTTATCGCCCGCGAGGTCGAGCCCTTTGCTGCCCAGTGGGAAGAAGACGGCTGCGTGCCGCGCGACGTGCTGCGCCGCATGGGCGAGGCTGGTTTTTTTGGCCTGATGTATGGCAGCGAACACGGTGGCAGTGAGGCCGATGCACTGACCAACCTGGTGTTTGCCGAGGCGCTGTCGCAATCGACCTTTGGCGGCTTCATCGTCACGGTGCTGGTGCACACCGACATGGCCAGCCCGCATCTCTTTCACGCCGGCAACGCAGCGCAAAAGGCTAAATACATGCCAGGTGTTATTTCTGGCGAGACCATTACCGCCGTCGGTATCAGTGAGTCTGGTGCCGGGTCAGACGTGGCAGGCATACGCACCACAGCCAAATTGGAAAAGGGAGGCGATGGCGATGAATGGGTCATCAACGGCACCAAGATGTTCATCACCAACGGTGTACATGCCAACCTCTATTTTGTGGCGGCCAAGACCGGACCGGGCAAACGCGACATGTCGATGTTCATTGTTGAAAAAGGCACACCCGGTTTTACCGTCGGCCGTGCGCTGAAAAAAACCGGCTGGCTGTCGTCCGACACGGCCGAGCTGATTTTTGACAACGTGCGCATACCGGTGGGCAACCTGCTGGGCGAAGAGAATAAGGGCTTTTATTCAGTCATGAAAAACTTCCAGACCGAGCGCATTGCACTGGCCGCGATGGCGGTAGGCCACTGCACCCGCGCACTGGAAATGACGATCGACTACGTGCGCTAGCGCCAGGCTTTTGGCGCAACCTTGTGGGACATGCAGACCATTCGCCACCGCATCGCCATGCTGGATGCCAAGACCAGAGCCGCGCGCTGTTTTCTGTACCACTGCGCCTGGGCCGTCACGCAAAACCGCGACATCGTGCAAGAGGTGTCCATGCTCAAGGCGCTGACGGGCGAGCTGGTCAATGAGGTACTGCTGACCTGCCAGCAGTTCCACGGTGGCATGGGCTTTATGCGCGAGACAGCGATTGAACGGCTCTGGCGCGATGCGCGCGTGCTGGGCATAGGCGGCGGCGCTACAGAGGTGATGCTGGAAGAAGTGGCAAAGAGGTACTGATATGTCGCATTTGAATATCCACGTAGCGGGCGCTGTCGCCACCGTCACGCTCAACCGCCCCGATGTGCGCAATGCCTTTAACGACGAGGTCATTCTTGAAGTCACGGCGGCATTCAATGACTTGGGCGCGCGGGCTGACGTGCGCTGCATCGTGCTGGCCGCCAACGGCACTGCCTTTTGTGCAGGCGCAGACCTGAACTGGATGCGCAGCATGGCCGACTACACGCGAGAGCAGAACCTGGAAGACGCTGGCCGCCTGGCGGAGATGATGCGCACGGTTTATGAATGTCCCAAGCCAACGATTGCACGCATACAGGGTGATGTGTATGCAGGCGGCACCGGGCTGGTGGCGGCCTGCGACATCGCTGTTTCGGTTGGCACCGCGCACTATTGCCTGAGCGAGGTCAAGCTGGGCCTGCTGCCCTCAACCATCAGCCCGTATGTGATCCGTGCCATGGGTGCGCGTGCGGCGCACCGCTATTTTTTGACGGCAGAGCGCTTCAGCGCGGCAGAAGCGCTGCGTATTGGTTTTGTGCATGAGGTGGTCACTGCCGATGCGCTCGATGCCAAGGTGGCAGAACTGGCGCAGGCACTGGTAAACGCTGGCCCGGCTGCGGTGAAGGCCTGCAAGAAGCTGGTGCAGGACGTGGCGGGTTATGACATCACGCCGGAGCTGGTGGCGATGACGGTGGGCAGCATTGCCGATGTGCGTGTGAGCCCCGAGGGGCGCGAGGGTCTACAGTCATTTCTCAACAAGCGCAAACCAAACTGGATAATCTGATGCAGTCTCTTGATACCGCTCAACTCATTGCGCTTGCTGGCGCGCTAGGCTGGGCTAGCGGTATTCGTTTGTACCTTGTCGTTCTGCTCACCGGCCTCGCAGGTTTTTTGGGCTGGGTGCAGTTGCCGCAAGGCCTGCACCTGCTGGCTAACCCTGTCGTGCTGGGCGCCAGCGGCTTCATGGTGTTCATCGAATTTTTTGCTGACAAGATCCCTGGCCTTGATTCGCTCTGGGACGTGGTACACAGCGTGATCCGCATACCCGCCGGAGCAGCGTTGGCCGCAGGTGTTTTTGGTGCTGACAACGGCGTGATGGGATTGGTGGCTGCGCTGGTGGGCGGCAGCCTTGCTGCAACCAGTTTCACAGCCAAGGCGACCAGCCGCGCGGCCATCAATACATCACCCGAGCCGTTCAGCAATATCGGTGCGTCGCTGCTTGAAGATGGCCTGGTGCCGCTGGGCCTGTGGCTGGCGGTAGCGCACCCCTTCATCTTCATTGCGCTGCTCGCCTTGGTGCTGGTTATCAGTATCTGGCTGATACGCACTTGCTGGCGGTTTTTGCGGCAACTGTTTACGCGTGTAGCAAAGATTTTCAGCGGCAAACCCGATCCCGGTACATCACGCGCCTTCACCCTGAGTTCACCTTTCTCAAAGAACGACCCGCATGTTTAAAAAAATTCTTATTGCCAATCGTGGCGAGATAGCGTGCCGCGTTGCTGCGACTGCAAAACGCATGGCCATCAAGACCGTCGCGGTTTATTCCGATGCCGATGCCAGCGCCAAGCATGTCGGCGTTTGTGACGAGGCAATCCATATTGGCGGCAGCGCCCCCAAAGACAGCTATTTGCGTTGGGATCGCATCATTGAAGCGGCCAGGGCCACGGGAGCGGAAACGATTCACCCCGGCTATGGTTTTTTAAGCGAGAACGAAGAGTTTGCGCGGGCCTGTGCCGATGCGGGCCTGGTTTTCATCGGTCCGCCACCGTCAGCCATCAAGGCCATGGGCCTGAAAGCCGAGTCCAAACAGTTGATGGAAAAAGCCGGCGTGCCGCTGGTACCCGGTTACCACGGCAGCGACCAGAACCCGGCCTTGCTCAAAAGCGAAGCTGATCGCATCGGTTACCCGGTGCTCATCAAGGCCAGCGCGGGCGGCGGCGGCAAGGGTATGCGCGCGGTTGAAAAGTCCGAAGACTTTGCTGCGGCGCTGGAGTCGTGCAAGCGGGAGGCTATTAGTAGCTTTGGCGACGATGCCATGCTGGTTGAAAAATATGCCCAGCGTCCGCGCCACATCGAGATACAAGTGTTTGGCGACACACACGGCAACTACGTTTATCTGTTTGAGCGCGACTGCTCGGTGCAGCGCCGCCACCAGAAGGTGCTGGAAGAAGCACCTGCGCCCGGCATGACGGAAGCCATGCGCAAGGAGATGGGCGAAGCTGCGGTGGCTGTAGCCCGTGCTGTGAACTACGTAGGCGCAGGAACGGTGGAGTTCATCGTTGAGCAGCGGGCTGAACCGAGCGGCGCGCCGGGCCGCCCCAAGCAAGCGAGCGCCCCCTCGGGGGGCAGAGAGGACACGTCAGTGCCGAACGTGGGGGCCACAACTTCGATGAAGTTTTACTTTATGGAGATGAATACAAGATTGCAGGTTGAGCACCCGGTCACTGAAGCGATTACCGGGCTGGATCTGGTCGAATGGCAATTGCTGGTAGCCGCTGGTGGCAAGCTGCCGCTGGCGCAAGACGAACTCCGGATCAACGGTCATGCGATTGAAGCGCGCATCTGCGCCGAAACGCCTGACAACAACTTTCTACCCGCGACCGGCAACCTGCATGTGTACGATAAACCTGCCTGCACCAGCTTTGAAAGAAGCGATGTGCGTGTGGATGATGGCGTGCGGCAGGGCGATGCGATTTCACCGTTTTACGATTCCATGGTGGCCAAGCTCATCGTGCATGGCAAAACGCGTGAAGAAGCCCTGGCCCGGTTAGACGTTGCGCTGGCGCAAACCCGCATCGTCGGCCTGAACACCAATGTGCAGTTCTTGCGTTACGTGGTGCGCAGCCCGTCATTTGCGAATGCCAACCTGGACACGGCGTTGATCCCGCGCGAAAGTGCCGTGTTGTTCAACCAGGAGCCGGTGGGCCTGGCGATGGCGGCAGCTGCAGCGGTGGCGCAAACCCTGCTGATTGAGAAAGAGCTGGAAGGCAATGACCCTTTCAGCCGCCGTGACGGCTGGCGTTCGCATGGTGTGAATGTGCGACGCTTTGAGTTCGAATTTCACGGCGAGCCCGCCAAGGCTGAGCTGACCTATCTGCATGACGGCGCGCTGCGCCTGAGCGTGGGCGATGCGTCGGGCTTGCTGGTGTTTGGCAAAACCGCGCAGGGCACGGATGTGCAGTTTGCCGGCCAGCGCATCACCGCAACGGTTTATCGCCAGGGCGAAGTGGCGCATGTGTTTACGGTGGCGGGTGCAACGCAGATCACAGTGGTTGACATGCTGGCACATGCCGGCCAGGGCCCGACCGAAGGCGGCCGCCTGACAGCACCCATGCCGGGCAAGGTGGTGTCGTTTGGCGTGAAGGCCGGCGACAAAGTAGCCAAGGGCCAGCCGCTGGCAGTGATGGAAGCCATGAAGATGGAGCACACGATTGCGGCACCTGTCGATGGTGTGGTCGAAGAGTTGCTGTATGCGCCCGGTGACCAAGTGGCCGAGGGTGCCGAGCTGCTCAAGCTAGCGGTGGCCGCTGCCTGAACCCTGTGGACGAGCTGTTTTAAGACCTAACTATGCGCATTATTTTTTGTTTGACCGATACCAAAGCCCAGCCCTGGTTTGAGGGCTTTCAGGCTGCTTTCCCCGACGCTGTGATTGAACAGTGGTCAGCGGGCGCCGCACCCGCTGATTACGCGGTGGTCTGGGCACCGCCGCAATCCTTTTTTGACGAGCAGACGGCTTTAAGGGGCGTGTTCAACATCGGTGCGGGTGTTGATGCACTCGTGAAACTGCGCATTCCGGCGCATGTACCCGTCGTCCGGCTGGACGATGCGGGCATGTCGGTGCAGATGGCCGAATACGTCTGCCATGCTGTCATCCGCCACTTTCGCGAGTTTGATGCGTATGAGGCCGATGTGGCTTCGGGTAAATGGTCCTATCGCAAACCCAGATCGCGTGGTGACTATCCCGTCGGGGTGATGGGCTTGGGTGTGTTGGGCGAACGTGTTGGCAGGGCGCTGGCGCAGTTTGACTTTCCGGTGCTGGGGTGGAGTCGTTCGTCCAAAGCAGTGGACGGCGTGCAGTGCTTTTCAGGTGTGGCCGACTTGAAGAATTTCCTCAAGGCAACGCGCATTCTGGTGTGCCTGTTGCCGTTGACACCCGAAACCGAAAACATCCTGAACAGCGAGACTTTGGGCAGTTTGTTGCCAGGCGGCTATGTGGTGAATGTGGCGCGTGGCGGCCATCTGGTCGATGAAGATCTGATAGCGCTGATTGATAGCGGACACCTGGCGGGTGCCACTCTTGATGTGTTTCGCACCGAGCCGCTGCCTGCCGCCCACCCGTTCTGGAAGCACCCGAAAATAACGCTCACGCCGCACACCTCGGCACGCACCCTGCGCGAAGAAAGCATCGCGCAGATTGCCGGCAAAATCCGGGCGCTCGAAAGCGGCGCACCGATTGCCAGCCTTGCCGGTGTGGTTGACGCCAAAAAAGGATACTAAAGCCATGCATCTCCCTTCCAAAGTCAAGCTCGTCGATGTCGGCCCACGTGATGGCCTGCAAAACGAAAAAGCGCCGGTACCGGCGGCAGTAAAAATCGAGCTGGTACATCGTCTACAGGACGCAGGCTTGCTTGAGATTGAAGTCACCAGTTTTGTGTCGCCAAAATGGGTGCCGCAAATGGCCGATGCACTGGAGGTGATGGCAGGCATCAGGCGCAAACCGGGTGTTCGCTATTCGGTGCTGACTCCCAATCTGAAAGGCTTTGAAGCCGCAGTACCTTCGCGACCTGATGAGGTAGTCGTGTTCGCCGCTGCCAGCGAAACCTTCAGCCAGCGCAATATCAACTGCTCGATTGCCGAAAGCATTGAGCGCTTTGTCCCGGTAGTGGAAGCTGCCAGGGCAAAAAATATTTACGTACGTGGTGCCATTTCATGCGTTGTGGGCTGCCCTTATGAAAGCGAGATTGACCCTGAGCGAGTGGGCATGGTCGCGCGCCTGATGAAGGGCGTTGGTGTGCAGCACATCGGGATTGCCGACACGATTGGTGTCGGTACGCCGGTCAAGGTGCAGCGCGCCATGGAAGCTGCGCTCAAACACTATGCGCTTGACGATATCTCCGGCCACTTTCACGAC
>JBKJOH010000047.1:0-2912 GCA_046593295.1 Polaromonas sp.
GGCCGGCCGCATTTCCTGCAACACCACCTCGACACCGGGCCGCTTTTCACGAAACTGCTTGATGAACTGCGGAAAAGGCCCCAAAAAGTGCGAACCCGACAGACCTATCGTCACCCGTCCTTCCACGCCCTGCGCCACGCGAGCGACCTGCTCCCGGGCAGCTTCAATGCGCTGCAGCACAGCCAGCGCGTGAGGCAACAGCGCCTTGCCCGCCTCACTGAGCTCAACACTGCGGCTGGTGCGGTTGAACAAGCGCGCACCCAGTTCGGCCTCCAGGCTGGCAATCTGGTAGCTCAGGGGCGGCTGCGACATGTTCAGCTTGTCGGCCGCGCGCGTAAAACTCAGCTCGCTAGCCAACACCGTGAAATAACGCAATTGCCTTAACTCCATGATTGATTGTATTTGAGTATGGATTAATCAATATTATGTATTTGTCATTATGGATTGGAACGTTCACCATCATGGTTTTTTCCTGTTGTACACATAAACTTATGAGCCGCAATTACCGCGTCGGACTGATAGTCCCCAGCTCCAACACCACCATGGAGACCGAGATTCCGGCCATGCTGCGTGCGCGTGAACAGGTCTTGCCCGAGCGCTTCAGCTTTCATTCGAGCCGTATGCGCATGAAGGAGGTCACCAAGGAGCAATTGATGGCCATGGACAAAGACTCAGACCGCTGCGCGCTTGAGTTGTCAGACGCAAAAATGGACACCATGGGCTATGCCTGCCTGGTGGCCATCATGAGCATGGGCAAGGGTTGCCACCGCGAGTCGCAGCGTCGCCTGCATGAAGTGACGGTGGCCAACAACTCTCCGACCTCGATTACCACCAGCGCTGGTGCCCTGGTTGAAGGCTTGCAGGCCATGGGAGCCAAGCGTGTTTCCATCATCGCGCCGTACATGTTGCCGCTGACACGGCTGGTGATTGATTACATTGAAAACGAAGGCATTGAGGTGATTGACAGCATCTCGCTGGAAATTGCCGACAACCTGGAAGTCGGCGCACGCGATGCGAAAGCCCCGGCGGAATTATGGAAAAAACTCAATCTCAAGGGTGCCGATGCGATCATCGCTTCGGCCTGCGTACAGATGCCGTCTCTGGCCTCGATACCGATGATCGAGCAGGCCAGCGGCTTGCCGGTTGTATCCAGTGCGGTCTGCACGACCTGGGCATTGCTTAAAAATCTGGGTCTGGAAAGGCGCGTGCCGAATGCCGGTGCGCTGCTGTCTGGCCGCTATTAATCTTTAAAAAATCCTGAAACAAATATGAAATTTCAATTAGCTCGACACCTCGGCCTGACGTTTTGTCTGACATCTGTTGCACTGGCTTTCAACGGTGCAGTCATGGCTCAGACCTTTCCTTCCAAACCCATCACCATCGTCGTGCCCAATCCGCCTGGTGGCTTTGTCGATGCCTCGGCCAGGCTGATCAGCGAGCCACTGTCGCGCGTTATTAACCAGGCAGTGGTGGTGGATAACAAGGGCGGCGGCAGCGGCAATCTGGCCTATGCACTGGTGGCAAGGGCTAACCCCGATGGCTACACCTTGTTGTCGTCGTATTCGGCCTACCACGTCGGCAACCCGGCACTGTCACCCAAGCTGCCTTGGGCGCAGAAAGAGCTTGTTTCCGTCGCGCTGGTCACGGTGGCGACCAATGTGATCACCGTACACCCTTCCGTGCCGGCCAATAATTTGAAAGAGTTCATCGCCTACCTCAAGGCCAACCCCGGCAAATTGAGCTATGCATCGCAGGGTAGCGGCTCTCTGTCGCATATCGGCACTGAGATGTTCAAACTGCAAACCGGCACCAGCATGGTTCACATTCCGTACCGTGGCTCTGGCCCGGCCATTCAGGATGTGCTGTCGGGGCAGGTACAGGTGTTTATCACCACGCCACCCTCTGTGATGCAGCACATACAGGCCGGCAAGCTCAAGGGCTTTGCGGTGGCGGGCCCTGCAAGGCAACCGGGCATTCCGAATGTGCCGACGACTGCCGAGGCCGGGTTGAAAGGCTTTGAACTGGAGGCCTGGGTTGGCATTTTTGCACCCGCCGGTACGCCGCCTGATGTGATCGCCAAGCTGACGGCTTCCATCAAGCAGGCGCTGGAATTGCCCGAAACAAAAACCCGCGCCACAGCCGCCGGCATCGACCTGCGCTATTTGCCACCGACCGAGCTGGATGCCCTGGTCAAACGCGAAACCGAGTTTTGGGCCAAGACGATTAAAACCGCCGGCATCACGGCTGAATAAAATTTGTTTTCAAGATCAAGTATGCACTGATGCCTGCGAGCGGGTAATTACTGGCTGATTATTCCGTCTTCGCACCCGCCTCAAACCACTGCTTGATCAGCGCACGCTCGGCATCGGTGATGCCCGTCGCGTTGTTCATGGGCATGATTTTCGTCACCACCACTTGCTGGTAAATCGACTGCGCGTGCTGCAGGTTGAACAGGGCTTGGACAATAAGAGCAAAATGATGATAGAGGATCAAGAGAATCCGCTTTATCGGGATTCAAAGGCTACCTTAACATTTATTGATGTTTTCATATCAGGTGACATGCATACGTAGAGACACTCCATGACACAAAACCCTTCAAACACCACTGCGCGCCGGTTCTGGTTATCAGCCCTTGCTTCGAGCACAGTTGCCGCGATTGTGAGCGCCTGCAAAAGTGCCGTTGATCTCGGCCCGGCAACACCCGCAGCAGCAACCCCAACAGCCCCGGCAGCTGTGATAGGCCCGATTGAGGCCACCCGGGGGTCAGCCCGCAGCTCTGGTGCAACAACGCCACGCGCCTATCGGCAGGATGGGGCCAGCCACATTTATGGACTCAACTCAGACCGCATTTTCAAGGGCAGAATGCCGCCGCTCCTCTACGCGGTCGATTTCTACGTTCAACACGCCGACGG
>JBKJOH010000072.1:0-9340 GCA_046593295.1 Polaromonas sp.
GCGCGGATGGCTGATGGTCAAATTTGCCGGTCTGGAGTTTGAAGAAAAAGTGATTTCGCCCGACGACCCGGCGATGAAGGCAGAAATGCTGCTGCTCGCGCCGTCCATGCTGGTGCCTTCGCTTCAGCATGGCGGCGTCAAAGTCTGGGACACCCTGGCGATTGGCGAATACCTCAATGAAATCAAGCCCAAGGCAAGCCTGTTGCCAGCCGAGGTGAAAACCCGCGCCCATTGCCGTGCCATCTGTGGCGAGATGCATTCAGGCTTTTCGTCCATGCGTTCGTCCTTGCCCATGAACCTCAAGGCGCATTTCCCCAACTTCAAGATCTGGTCGCGCGCGCAGGCCGACATTGACCGCGTGCTGGAGATCTGGAAAGAGTGCCTGGCCACCTACGGCGGGCCCTACCTGTTTGGCAAGCAGCCCTGCGTGGCCGACGCCATGTACGCGCCGGAAGTGACACGTTTTTTGAGCTACGACGTGGCGCTGGACAAAAGCAGTGCCGCCTACTGCAAACGCATCATGGAACTGCCCGCGATGAAGGAGTGGGTGGCTGCGGCCAAAAAAGAGCCGGACGATATTGACGAGCTCGACGCGGAGTTTTGACGCCCCCCGTAGCGGCCTGAGGGCCGCTTCCCCCCACTGGGGGGCGGCGCCTGCGGACTGGCAAAGCCAGATCCGCGGCCCCTGCTGGAATGGTGTCGCAATGAGCGACTGTGGGGCCCAGCTACTTCCAGGGTGTGGGCGGCGGGATGTCGCAAACCGGGTCCACATCAATCGACGTGAAATCTGCTGGCGAAACAATCTCCAGATACTCCATGTCCGGCGAATAGTCGAACAGGTAGTGTTTGATGCCGGGGCGCTGGTGCACCACGTCACCGGCCTCGACCAGGGTTTCCTGGTCTTCGTACATGAACTTCGCCCAGCCCTTGAGCATGTAGACGATCTGGAACTCCGCCTCATGTCGGTGCCAACCTGTGCCCGTTTCCGGTGCCATGTTGGCCTTGACCAGGTGCGCAATCACTTTTCCGTGCGTGGCCTCGGCAACGCCCAGGTCACGGTAAAGAAAAAAATCGCGCAAACCGCCAGAGACAAACGGCGTATCGCCGGGTTTGACGTGGGAGAAAGTGGTGGTGGTGCGGTCCGGCATGGGGGCTCCTTGGTGCAGGGCATTGGTGAGGAAATGCTGCACTGCGGCAAGCAGGAAGTGTTCCAGTCTTTCTGACCCCGTATTCAGAGTCCCCGGGCCGCCCCACCGCCCGCTGCGCCGTCAGGTAACGCACCACGTCGGGAACACACGGAATCAGCTCTTTCCGTTCGCCACCGGGGTTTCCGTGTGCATGGCACAAAGCCACTGCCCGTCCTTGCGTGTCCACACGGATGAGTCCGCCATCACCTGCTTGACCTCGTCGGATTTTCCGCGGGTCGACATCGCCTGCTTGACGTTGTAGGTTAAAACAGCAGTGTCTTCAGTGGGGAAGAGCACATTCATGTCGCTGAGTTTGAAGGACTTGATCACCATGGTTCCCTGCTCGGCCATCTTGCGGTACCCCGCGTGGTCGAACTTCATGGACCCGTGGGAGCTGACCATCAGCGCCGGTTCGTCCAGCAGGCTCAAGGCGGTGTCCGTGTCTTCATCGACCATGGATTGCCAGAACTTGTTTTCCAGGGCGATCAACTCTTTGCTTGCAGCTTGCATGTCGTAATCCTTTGAAGGTAAAGAACCAATATGCGTTTGCGCTGCAAGCCCCGCCGTCACACAAAGCGCCTATCGCCAGTAAGCATGTTCCTACAGGCGCGGGCCGAGGCAGGGCCTTTCCACCATCTGGGATAATCCCCCCATGAGCGGCAACACCTTCGGCACCTTATTCGCAGTCACCAACTTTGGTGAATCCCACGGCCCGGCCATTGGCTGCGTGATTGACGGCTGTCCACCGGGCATGGACTTGTGCGAGGCTGACATTCAGGCCGAACTGGATAGACGCCGCCCCGGCACCAGCCGGCATGTGACGCAGCGCAGCGAGCCTGACGCGGTGGAAATCCTCTCCGGCGTGTACCAAGGCAAAACCACTGGCACGCCGATTTGCCTTTTGATAAAAAACACCGACCAACGCAGCAAGGATTACGGCAATATCCTGGAGACCTTCCGCCCCGGCCATGCCGACTACAGCTACTTGCACAAGTACGGCCTGCGTGACCCGCGCGGTGGCGGGCGCTCGTCGGCACGCCTGACAGCGCCTACGGTTGCCGCTGGCGCAGTCGCCAAAAAATGGTTGAAAGAAAAATACGGCACCACGTTTAAAGGTTGCATGACGCAGATTGGTGACGTGGTGATCCCGTTCGAGTCGTGGGATCACGTTCCCCATAATCCGTTCTTTGCACCAGTAGCCGAAGTGTCAAAACTAGAGGCCTACATGGACGCGCTGCGCAAAGCGGGCGACTCCTGCGGCGCACGCATTCGCGTCACGGCCAGCGGCGTGCCCGTCGGCTTGGGCGAGCCGCTGTATGACAAGCTGGATGCCGACATCGCCTTCGCCATGATGGGCATCAACGCCGTCAAGGGTGTAGAGATAGGCGCAGGCTTTGCCAGTGTTACGCAGCTCGGCACTACGCATGGCGATGGCCTGACGCCACAAGGCTTTCAATCAAATAATGCTGGCGGTGTGCTGGGCGGCATCAGCACCGGGCAAGACCTCGAGGTGTCGATTGCCATCAAACCGACCAGTTCCATCATCACGCCGCGCCAGTCGATTGACACGGCTGGCAACCCTGTAGAAGTCGTGACCAAAGGCCGCCACGACCCGTGTGTAGGCATACGTGCCACACCGATTGCCGAGGCACTGTTGGCCCTGGTGGTGATGGAACATGCTTTGAGGCAGCGTGCGCAGAATGCGGATGTGGTGGTGGCGACACCCAACATTATGCAAAGCGGGCGTTGAGCTTAAAAACCCTCCTATTTGAAAGCCTTTTATGAAAACCGTGCTTGTACTCAATGGCCCCAACCTCAACCTGCTCGGCACGCGTGAGCCTTCGGTTTATGGTGTACAAACACTGGCCGATGTTGAAGCGCTTTGCACCAAGGCCTGTGCTGCGCACAAGCTCAAACTCGACTTTCGCCAGAGCAACCACGAGGGCGTGATGATTGATGCCATCCATGAAGCCGGCCGTGCGCAGGCTGCTGGCACGCTGGCGGGTGTCATCCTCAATGCCGGTGCCTACACCCACACCAGCGTGGCGCTGCATGATGCCATCAAGTGCGCAGGCGTGATGCTGATCGAGCTGCACATCAGCAACGTACATGCCCGTGAAGCCTTTCGCCACCACTCTTACATTTCACCGGTGGCCAAGGCGGTGATGGCCGGCTTTGGTGTCAAGGGCTATGCCTATGCGATTGCCGCGCTGGCTGACATGGCGGCATCGGCCTGATTCGGCAGGCAGGCCGGCAGACCAATAGGCAAAGAAGCAGATTGCGCGCTGAGCCATGGCAACGCAGCCGCTTTTTGTTGTTGACGAACGCGAGGTCGAATGCACCGCCATACGTGCGCAGGGTGCTGGTGGGCAAAACGTCAACAAGGTCTCCAGCGCCATCCATTTGCGCTTTGACATCAATGCCTCATCATTGCCCGAAGACATCAAAGCAAGGCTGCTGGCCCTGAACGACAGCCGCATCACAGACGCTGGCGTGTTCGTCTTGAAAGCGCAGCAGCACCGCACACAGGAGATGAACCGTAGTGATGCTATGGCGCGCCTGCAAGAGGTGGTAGACAGCGTTGCGCTACCTCCCAAAACCCGGCGGCCTACCAAGCCGACCTACGGCTCCAAACAAAAGCGGCTTGAAGGCAAAAGCCAGCGCTCGGAGATCAAAAACATGCGCGGCAAAGTGGACGAATAGGCCTCTATTGATGTGACTGCACCCAGCGCCCGATATCTGCTACTCCAACAGCACCTGCCTGGCGTGCAACTTCCTTGCCATTTTTAAACAGCACGAGTGTTGGAATGCTGCGGATATTGAAGCGCGCACCCAGATTAGGCACAGCCTCGGTGTCTACCTTGGCAAGCCGCACTTGTGGCTCTAGTTGCGCCGCAGCCTGCTCATAGGCGGGTGCCATCTGTCGGCATGGCCCGCACCACGGTGCCCAGAAGTCCACCAGTACCGCAATCTGGTTGCGAGCAATGTGTTTGTCAAACGCCGCCTCATCCAGCGCTGTTGAGTGGCCGTTAAAGAGCAACTTTTTGCAGCTGCCGCAAGTCGGCGCGCTAGCCAGCTGGTCTGCACGTACCCGGTTGGTGGTGTGGCAGTGCGGGCAGACGATGTGCAGGGGGGCGGTTGATGTGGTCATTGTTTTCAACTGGTGGTTCGGGGGCAGTTTTTCAAGTTCTGCAAGGTGTTTAGGCGTGAAACCGACCGCGCCGAAACTAGGCTTAAATTTAGGCTCGAATCTAGGCTCGAATCTGGTTTTTTAAGGCCGACTGCTGCCGCACAAACTCCATGAACACTTTGGCAACGTGGGGCAGGCGGCGGTCTTGTCGCCACACCACGCGCCAGTGCCGTTGGATGGGCAGGCCCACTACGCGCAGCACGCACAAGCCGTCTTGCGCAGGGTCTTTAGCCAGTGCGTGGCGTGATAGTACTGCTAGGCCTAGTCCGGCTGCAACGGCGTGTTTGATGGCTTCATTGCTGCCCAGCGTCATGCGAATGCGCGGTGCTAGCTTGTGTTCGGCTAAAAAATCAAGCGTGGCTTGGCGTGTGCCTGAACCAACTTCGCGCATCAGCAAGTCAGCATCAGCCAGCTTGGCTAAGGGCATGGCTCGGCGCTTGGCCCACGGGTGATTGACAGGGCCAATCAGGCACAGCGGGTTGTCCATCACTTCCAGGCTTTGCAGCGCCAAGTGGGTGGGCGGCATCATCATAATGGCCAGGTCGTCTTGCTCGCGCTCCAGGCGGCGAATGATGGCATCGCGGTTGTCGATGACCAAGTCCACCTCAATGCCGGGGTAGGTGTCTAAAAAAGGTTTCAGCCACTGCGCCAAAAAATACTCGGTGGTCGTCACACCTGCGATGCGCAGCGAGCCACGTACCAGCCCCTGCATGTCGGCAATACCTTCTTCAAATTCACGCCATTGCGCAAACATGCGGCTCACGGTTTGCAGCAGGGTGCGGCCTGCGTCAGTTAGTTGCACGCCGCGCCCAGCGGGTACCAACAGGTCTATGCCAACCGATTCACGCAGCTCGCGCAATTGGGTTGATACGGTGGGCTGCGTCAGGTGCAGTGCTTTGGCAGCATGCGTGATGCCACCGTATTTGGCCACGGCCTCAAAGCTGCGCAGCTGGGAAAAACTGGCGCGAGGTGGCTTGCTTAAATACATTCGAATAATTCTATATAAAACATGCTAAAGCATTATTAGACATCAATGCGTATTTTGACCAAACTTGACCGCTTGAAACGCCCCTGTTTTCAAGTCAATTTTTTAAAAATAGCTGAAAGTTATCGATGCAAAGTTTTTTGGACCCCGCCATTTTGTTTTTTGTTTTTGGTATTTTTGCTGGCACGCTGAAGTCCAATCTCGAAATTCCACCGCAAATATCGCGGTTTTTATCGCTTTACCTTTTGATGGCGCTGGGCCTTAAAGGCGGGTTTGCGCTGGCTAAATCGGGGCTGACGACCGAGGTGGCTGTCAGTTTGGGCTGCGCCGTTGCACTGGCGTTTGTGGTGCCTTTGCTGGGGTACGCGCTGCTGCGGCGGTTTTTAAACGGGTTTGATGCGGCAGCTATTGCTGCAACTTACGGCTCGGTGAGTGCGGTGACCTTCATCACAACCGTTCAGTACCTCGACACGAATCAGATCGCCTACGGTGGCCACATGGCTGCGGCCATGGCCTTGATGGAGTCGCCAGCGATTGTGCTGGCGGTGGTGCTGGCCAATATGGTTCGGCAGCGCAATGCTGTTAGTGGTGTTGGTATAGGTGTCGGCCCTAGCGCATCGCCATCCGTCGGCAAAATTTTGCATGAATCGTTGACGGATGGCGCGCAGCTGTTGCTGCTGGGTGCCATGCTGATCGGCATTTTGACAGGGCAGTCCGGGCAAACGGCAATGCAACCCTTCACCGGTGATTTGTTCAAAGGCATGCTGGCGTTTTTTCTGCTCGATATGGGTCTGCTAGCTGCACGCAACATGAGCGGGCTCAAGGGCAAATCATTCTGGCTCTTGGCCTATGCGATTGTCGGCCCGCTGGTACACGCATCACTGGCCTTGCTGCTTGCGGTGCTGACCGGCATGACACCCGGCAACACGGCGCTGTTGATGGTGCTGGCAGCTAGCGCGTCTTACATTGCCGTACCCGCCGTGATTCGCCACGCCATTCCAGAAGCCAACCCCTCGCTTTACTTTGGTATGTCGCTGGGGCTGACGTTTCCGTTCAATATTTTGCTGGGCATACCGCTGTACACAGCCATTGCGCAGCGCTTCACGATCTAAGTTTCACGACCTAAGCTTCATCGCATATCGCTGTCGTTATTTTAGTAAGTAGGCCGGATAGCTACCTGGCCTTTGGCATCTTTGGCACCGAACGAGTCAAATCGGAAGGCAAAAAAGCGCTGTTACCTTACATGCACTGGCTGATGGGGTGCCGACAATCGGGGTTCCAACTACAAAGGAATTGTATGAAAACAAGTACCCTGATGACCGCCATCACTGCCATGGCTATTGCTTTTAGCGGGGTTGCCTTCGCCAAGGACAAAGATGGCGATGGCGACCGTGACAAACGCCAGGAAAAGTTTGAAAAGCGTGAGTTCAAACGTCAGGAAAAGTTTGAAAAACGCGAGGACAAGCGCGAAGAACGGGCCGAGCGGCGCGGCGCAGGGCCAGACCACAGCTTTTATCGCGGCGAGCGCCTGCCCGTCTACTACCGGGGCAGGGGCTACTGGGTTGACGACTGGCACGGACATCGCCTGAGCGCACCACCACGCGGCTACCACTGGGTACAAATTGGCGGTGACTATGTGCTGGTTGCGGATTCAAGCAACATTATTTTTCAGGTCTTTCTGGGCCGGTAAGCGCTTGCCGATCAGATGCGTAACGTCAACCAGGAGCCGCCCGGCAGGGCGGCTTTTTTGTGGCCTTTTGTGGCCGTTATGCTTTAACGGTATCTTTTGGCCAAATGCTGATTCACGTCGTCCGTATCTTTCGGCAAGGCGTTAACTTTGCATGACTCTTCAAAACTACCGTGTGTACATCGCGCTGACCCTTGCGGCGATTGGCCTGCAAGTCTTCACAACGGCTGCAGAGGCCCGCATCTACACCGGGGTTGTGACCCACGTCACTGATGGCGACACGCTCTGGGTACGCACATCGACGCATGGCGAGCCGCGCAAGGTGCGCTTTCAGGGCATTGATGCGCCAGAGTCCTGCCAGGCCTGGGGCACCCAGTCCACTGCCGCATTGACGCAGCGTGTGCAATTTAAAACCGTGCAGCTCAACACCCGCGCCAGGGACGACTATGGCCGCATGTTGGCCACTGTGACCCTGGATGGTGACGATGTGGGCCGCTGGATGGTGGTAAACGGCCACGCCTGGAGCTACCACTACCGCCGCAACCTCGGCCCCTATGCAACTGAAGAAACCCAGGCCAGGGCAACAGGGCGTGGCCTGTGGTCACAGCCTGCCGTTGAGCCGCGTGAGTTTCGCAAGCAGCATGGCGCTTGCCCGCATGGCCGCGCACCCGGTGCCAAGAGGCAGCGGCATTGATGGCAGAAAGGCTTGATGACTTTGTGTTTGATCGTTTTAGTCAGTTTGCAATGCTAAAAAAGCCATTTTTGACTGCAAAAAATGGCTGTAGCCCAATCAATACGGGCGTAAGCAGCTATCAAATTAGTAGCGTTTGAATCTGCATTAGCGTATTTAAAATGGGGTTGATCGTACCCAATTTGGGTTTTATACACCTACCGCCCCCACACCAACAGCAAATTGTTAGCGGGCATGGCGTGTCTTGCCAGCAGTTTTAACCCCACTGTGGCTGCTTGTGCCTCAACGTCTTCACGGCGGCGAATGCCCCAGGCTGGGTTGCGCTCGCGCAGGCTTTGGTCAAACGCCAAGTTGCCCGGCGATGTGGGCACCGCATCTTCAAGGTAGGGGCCATAGGTGATGAGTTGGCCGTCGGGCGCGAGGTGCTGCGCGCTGCCGCGCATCAGCGCCGCGCAGGTAGCCCATGGCGCGATGTGCAGCATGTTGGCGCAGTAGATCAAGTAGATCAAGTCGAACAGGTGGTGATGATCGTGGTCGGCTGGCAACCAGCTTGTTGCCATCACATCAAGCAGCATGGGCGGGCGTACATTGCACACAGCTTGCTCAGCCACCAAAGCGTTGATCGACTCAAACCATTCCGACTGCGCATCACTGGGCTGCCAGTTCCAGCCTGGCAAGCTAGAGGCAAACCAAGCCACATGCTGGCCCGTGCCTGAAGCAATCTCTAATGCGTTGCCGCGCTCAGGCAGCACTTGCATCAGCACGTCAAGAATGGCCTGCTTGTTGCGGTCTGCGGCGGGGCTGTAGTCGGGTTGGGGCATGGGGTATTTTGCGCTTGTGGCAGCATCAGCCAATATTGTTGATCTTGTCGATCTTGCCACTGGCATCGCACCAGATCCCCGGCATCAAGCCGTCGATTGAAAATGGCCCCACCGCAGCGCGAATCAGCCGCAGCGTCGGAAAACCCACCGCCGCCGTCATGCGCCGCACCTGGCGGTTGCGGCCTTCACGAATCACCAGTTCCAGCCATGACGTTGGTTGTGCCTGCCGCACGCGGATGGGCGGGTCACGTTGCCACAGCGCAGGCGGCGCTGGCATCAGGCGGGCGCTGGCCGGCAGGGTGGGGCCGTCCTTGAGCAACACGCCGCTGCGCAGGGTTTGCAGCGCGGTCTCGTCGGGCAGGCCTTCCAGCTGCACCCAATAGGTTTTTTCCATCTTGAAGTGCGGGTCAGCGATGCGGGCCTGCAGCTTGCCGTCGTTTGTCAGCAGCAGCAGGCCCTCGCTGTCGGCATCGAGCCGGCCAGCCACATACACGTCGGGGATGGCGATGAAGTCCTTCAGCCCACGCCAGCGCCCTTCCGGCGTGAACTGGCTGAGCACGCCGTAGGGCTTGTTGAAGAGAATCAGGCGGGACGCTGGGGATGCTTGCACGGTGATAAAAATAGGCCATTGTCCCTTATGCAGCAAGCGCCAGCAGCTATCAAAAAAGTAGCGAAAGACCAGATGCCGGTAGCTGGGCGGGCTTCAGCAGCCCAACTGCTCAGCCAAGTCCAGCAAGTCTTTGGCGTGCCAGGTGTTGGCGGGGTCGGCTGAGATGTCC
>JBKJOH010000249.1:0-12696 GCA_046593295.1 Polaromonas sp.
CGAATGAGACAGCTACGGCGAATATCGTGGTGAACAGCTTGGTCATTTTGCGCGCACAATTAGATGAGGAACAGGTGAGGGAACAGTCTTGCGACAAGCTTCTCATTATATCTGGGCTGATGGCATGGTATTTGACAATGCCGACAGCCATGCTGCCAAAGACCACCGATACACTGACCATTCCTGCCCAACCGCATCAAAAACAGACGCTAGAACATGAAATTCCAAGGCTCCAAAAACTACGTTGCAACCCAGGATTTGATGCTGGCCGTCAATGCATCCGCCACCCTTAAAAAGCCATTACTGGTCAAGGGCGAACCCGGAACCGGCAAAACCATGCTGGCCGAGGAAGTCGCAGAAGCCCTTAGCCTGCCCCTGCTGCAATGGCACATCAAGTCCACCACCAAGGCGCAGCAAGGCCTGTATGAATACGACGCGGTCTCGCGCCTGCGCGACTCACAACTATCCACCATGGACGGCGGCGACAAGGTTAAAGACATCCACAACTACATCGTCAAAGGCGTGCTCTGGCAGGCTTTTACGTCGGAGACACCGGTTGCGCTGCTAATCGACGAAATCGACAAAGCCGACATCGAGTTTCCGAACGACCTGCTACGCGAAATCGACCGCATGGAGTTTTATGTGTATGAGACGCGCGAGCTGATCAAGGCCAAGCACCGACCGCTGGTGTTCATCACGTCGAACAACGAAAAAGAACTGCCAGACGCATTTTTGCGCCGCTGCTTTTACCACTACATCAAGTTTCCGGATGCCGACACCATGCGGCAGATCGTCGATGTGCATTTTCCCGACCTGAAAAAAGAACTGTTGGCCGCCGCCATGAAGACCTTTTATGACGTGCGCAACCTCCCCGGCCTGAAAAAGAAACCTTCCACCAGCGAACTGCTGGACTGGCTCAAGCTGCTGGTCGCTGAAGACATTACGCTCGAAGCGTTGCAGAGCAAGGACGACAAGGTCGCCGTACCGCCGCTGGTCGGCGCGCTGCTCAAAAACGAGCAGGATGTCACCTTGTTTGAAAAGCTGGTGTTCATGCAGCGCAACAACCGTTAATCGATTCGCGTCCGGGCATCAACCTTTAAACAGAGAGCAGGAACACCATGGGTAAGTCATTGTTGATTGAAGGGCTAACCGATGCCGCAGGATTCATGGGCGGGGCACTGCTGGGCTGGTGGCTGGCGAGCCTGCTCGGGTTGGAAGTCGCCACCGAGGGCTATAGCACCAGCCGGGTAATAGGCGTGGCGCTGGTTATCCTGGGCGGCGGTTTGGGCCTGCGAATGGCACGGCGCTGGCGCAGTCGCAAGAAACCAGATGCCGACAACACGGAACCCTGAGCCATGCACTTTTGCGGTACGAACTGAATAAACCTCCTGGGCAGGCTGCCCGTTAACCCATGCTCATAGACTTCTTCTACACCCTGCGCTCCGCGAAGCTCCCCGTTTCTGTCAAGGAATACCTGATGCTACTCGAAGCACTAGAGGCCGGCGTGGTCGGCCCCAACAGCAGCGCGCTTGATGCCGATGGTGAACCTGGCGAAGGTGCCTGGAAGATAGACGACTTTTATTACTTGAGCCGCACGGTGCTGGTGAAGGACGAAAAACACTACGACAAGTTTGACCGCGCCTTTGCTAGCTACTTCAAGGGCGTGGAGATGTTGGCTGACTTCACCAAAGACATCCCTCTCGAATGGCTGCGTAAAAACCTCGAGCTTGAGTTAAGCCCGGAAGAAAAAGCGAAGATCGAAAAGATGGGCTGGGACGAGCTCATGGAAACTTTGAAGAAGCGTTTTGAAGAACAGAAAGAACGCCACGAAGGCGGCAGCAAATGGATAGGCACGGGCGGCACCTCGCCCTTCGGTGCCAACGGTTTCAATCCGCAGGGCATACGCATAGGCCAGGAGAAAAGCCGCAACAAAATCGCCGTCAAAGTCTGGGACCAGCGCGCTTACAAGGATTACGACGATACGCAAGAGCTGGGCACGCGCAATATCAAGGTCGCGCTGCGCCGCCTGCGTAAATTTGCCCGCCAGGGCAATGTTGAAGAACTCGACCTGGACGACACCATCAAGTCCACCGCCGCCAACGCGGGCTGGCTGGACATCAAGATGGTGCCCGAGCGCCACAACAACGTAAAGGTGCTGCTGCTGATGGACGTGGGCGGCACCATGGACGAGCACATTGGCCGGGTTGAGGAAATGTTTTCAGCCGTCAAGTCAGAGTTCAAGCACCTGGAGTTTTATTACTTTCACAACTGCGTCTACGACTTCATGTGGAAGAACAACCGCAGGCGTTTTAGCGAAAAGTTCGCGACCTGGGACATCATTCGCAAGTACAACAAAGACTACAAACTGATTTTTGTTGGCGATGCAACCATGAGCCCGTATGAGATTTTGCAGCCCGGCGGCAGCGTTGAATACAACAACGAAGAAGCCGGCGTTGAGTGGATGCAGCGCCTGACCAACGCCTTCCCCAAGTTCGCGTGGATCAACCCGGAGCCGCAAGGCGTGTGGCAATATCGCCAGAGCATCAGCGTGATCCAGCAGCTGGTGAACCAGCGCATGTACCCCCTGACCATCAAAGGCCTTGAAGAGGCCATGCGTTTGCTGTCGAAGTAGACTCAAGTAAACTGGAAATGTGACCTTTTCCAGCCTGCTCTGCGCCTGGAGAACGGCGGGCGCGGCATGGGCCGCCGCCCTCGCCCTTCTCTTTTTTGTACCTGCCGCCGCAGCGCAAACAGCCACGCCTGCACCCCCCATGACCGCCACCACGGCAGCGCCGTCGGGGGCCGCGCAAACCGCGCCAGCGCCAGCGCCGCCACCCGCCAGCGTGACCCCGCCGCCCACACCGGAAGGTTCGGTCGGGCCCACCGACGCCGGCAGCGAAGTCACCGCCTTCGACATACGCATCGAGGCGCCGCCCGAGCTGCGCGGCATGCTGGAGCGCCACATCCAGCTGCAGCGCTACCGCGCCGTGACCGACCTCGACGAGGCCGAACTGGCGCGGTTGGTGGTGCTGGCCGAGAGCGATGTGCGAAACCTCGTCGGCACCCTGGGCTATTTCAGCCCCGACATCCGCATCACGCGCAGCGCGCCGGCCAGCCAGCGCCCGACCATCGTGGTGGCGGTCGATCCCGGTGAAGCCACAACAATTTTCAAGGTGGGAGTCTCGCTCAAGGGGGACATCGGCGACTCGCCCGATGCAGACGCAAAGTCCCAACGCGCCGCCATCGAGCGCAACTGGCGCCTGCCGCCGGGCCGGCGCTTCACGCAGGACGCCTGGGACAGCGCCAAAACCCAGTCCCTGCGCGAGCTGGTGGCGCGGCGCTACCCGGCGGGGCAGATCTCCTACAGCCTGGCCGATGTGGACGCGCTTTCGGGCACCGCCAACCTGAGTCTCACGCTCAACTCCGGCCCGCTGTACCGCCTGGGCGACATGCAGGTCAGCGGGATTGAGCGCTACAACCCGCTGCTGGTGCCGCGCCTGGCACAGCTCAAACCGGGCGACGTTTACGACCAGCGCCAGCTCAACGACGCGCAGCAGCGCCTGGCGGCCAGCGGTTATTTCGACTCGGCCTATATTTTTGTGGACCCGGCCAGCAACCCGGCCGCGGCGCCCGTGCAGGTGCAGGTGCGCGAGGCCAAATTGCAGAAGATCATCCTCGGCGTGGGCATCACCACCGACAGCGGCCCGCGCGCCTCCATTGAACACACCCACAACAGCGTGCCGGGCATAGGCTGGCGCGCCGCGACCAAGTTGCAGCTCGAACGCAAGTCGCCCTTCGCGCAGACCGAGTGGACCTCGATTCCCAACCCCGACAACTGGCGTTGGGTGGCGCTGGCGCGGGCCGAACGGCTGGACGACAACGAGCTGGTCACGCGCGCTCAGCGCCTGCGCTTCGGCCGCACGCAGACCGACGGCCACATCGATCGCAACCTCTACCTGCAGTACGACCGCGCCAGTGTCCGGGGCGGCGGCATCAACACCACGACCGATGCCGAGACCGGCGACGGCTCGGCGCTGACCGCCAACTTCGCCTGGGCCGGCCGCTATTTCGACAGCCTGCCGTTTCCGGGACGGGGTTATGGCATCGGGCTGGAGTTGGGCGTGGGCACCACGCTGGGCGCACGCCGCCAGCCCTTCACACGGACGGCTGCGCGCTGGCTGGGCATCCTCCCGCTGCAGCGCGGCCGCGTGGCCCTGCGCGCCGAGGCTGGCGCCGTGCTGGCGGCAGACGATGCGCGTGTTCCTGCCACGCAGCTTTTCCGCACCGGCGGCGACACGACGGTGCGCGGCTACGGCCTGCGCGACATCGGCATCGCGCTGCCCGGCGGTGTGGTCGGTCCCGGGCGTTACATGACGGTGGCCAGCGCCGAATGGCAGCGCCCCATCATGAAAGACGGCCTGCCCACCGACTGGGAAAACACCTTGTTCATTGACGCCGGCAACGTCGCAGAAAAAGCCGGCGACCTGGGCAAGAAAGTGGCCGTGGGTGTGGGCACCGGGGTGCGCTGGAAAAGCCCCATTGGCCCTCTCCAGATCGACCTGGCCTATGGCGTGCGGCCCAAAAAACTGCGGCTGCACCTGAGCGTGGGGTTTGTGTTTTAGATGAACGGCACCACGCAATCCGCCAATACCGTGGCCGCACCGCGCCGCCGCCCGCGCTGGCGCCGCGCGCTGCTCGCCAGCCTGGGCACGCTGGTGCTGCTGATAGCGGCAGCATTGGGCGCCGCCTGGTGGTGGTCGGGCACCGAGGGCTCGCTCGCCACCGCGCTCGGCTGGGCCGCACGCTCTCAACCGCTGGCGGTCGAAGACGTGAGTGGCGCGCTGCGTCAGGGCGGGCGCGTGAGCCGGCTGCACTGGCAGGACGATGTGGGCCTGAGCGTGACCGCCACCGACGTCACCCTGGCCTGGCAACCGCTGTCCCTGCTATCGGGCCGGGTGAAGCTGGAGCGCTTTTCGGCCGCCCTGCTGCGCATTGACGACCAGCGCCCCGCCACCGCGCCTTCAGGACCGCCGCCGTCGCTGAGCCTGCCCCTCCCCATCACGCTCGACGAGTTTTCCACCGGCCGCATCGAGTGGGTGGGGCCGCCAGCCATTGAGATCATCGGCCTGCACGGGCGTTACGCCTATAGCGGCAGCGAGCACCAGCTCGACCTGGCCAAGGTCCAAGTGGCCGGCGGCCGCTACCAGGGCCGGGTGCGCATCGCGGCTACTGGTTCGATGGCGGTGGATGCCAAACTGTCCGGTACGCTGGAGGCTGAGGTACCCGGCAGCGGCACCCGCCTGCCGCTGGTTTTTGATGCCAGTGCGCAAGGCCCGCTGACCGAACTTCTGGTGAAAGCCGCGCTGCGCGTCGAAGGTACTGCCGCGAAAGGTATAAAGCCCGAGGCCAGCGCCACCGCACGCGTGATGCCTTGGGCGGCGCAACCCCTGCCCGAGGCCGAAGCCATCTTTCGCGACCTCAACGCCGCCCTCTTCTGGCCCGATGCACCGCGCACGCAGCTGACCGGCACAGCAAGCGTCAAACCCGGCGGAGCGGGTGCCTGGAAAATCTCCAGCGAACTGCGCAACGCCCTGCCCGGCCCCTGGGACCAGCAGCAACTGCCGCTGGAGCAATTGCAGGCGGCCGGCGAATGGCGCGATGGTCAGGCCCTCGTCCAGTCCCTGGACGCACGCCTCGGCGGTGGGCGGCTGCAGGCCGCGGGGCAATGGATGAGTGGTGGCTGGAAGGTGGACGCCAACTTTCAGGGCATCAACGCAGCCGCCCTGCACACGCAACTGGCAGCACAAGCCGTGGCCGGCACAGCAGCAGTGCGAAGCGACGGCGAGCTTGTCAACTTCGACACCACCCTGCAAGCCGCCGCCAGTAGCAACAAGCCCCAGGCCGCCACCAATACCCTGGCCCAGCTGCGGCTGCGCGACGCACTGGCGCGCGGCAGCTGGCGCGCGCAGCAGGCTGGCGGCACGCTGGAGCTGGCCGCGCTGCAGCTGCGCACCAGCGATGCCGAGCTCAACGCCTCCGGGCAATTCCAGCCCAAGGCGCAAGGAGGCAAGGGCCAGCTCAAACTCACTGCACCCGGTCTGCAGGCCAGCGCCCAAGGCGAGCTGCGCCCCGCCAGCGGCGCGGGCCAGCTCACGGTACAGGCCCGCGACGCCAACCAGGCGCTGCGCTGGCTGCGCAGTCTGCCGGGCCTGGACGCCGTGCTCAAGTCATTCGTCGCGCAGGGCCGCGGTGAATTGAACGTAGACTGGCAAGGCGGCTGGCGCGACCCGCAGCTCAAGGCCCGGCTGGACATACCCACGCTGGACTGGGGCACCCCCGCTGCCACCAGCACGGCGCCTGGCGACGTGTCGCGATTGCGGGCCGTGCAGGCCAACCTGAATGGCCGCCTGAGCCAGGCGCAACTCGCTGTGCAGGGTCGCGCCGAAAGCGGCACACGGCGCTTCGGCTTGAACTTCGCGGCAGACGGCGGCGCATCGGGTGCCACGCGCACCGCGCCCTGGTCCATCAGCGGTTGGCAGGCGATGGTGAAACAACTGAAGCTGTCGGGGCAAGACCCTGCGCTGGGCGCAGGCACTTGGCGTGTCGAGTCGCAGCGCGACTTCAGCCTGCGCGGCTCGGCCAATGCTTTTGAAGCCGGCGCCGGTCAGGCGCTGCTGATCGCGCCCTCTGCTGCTGGCAATGCCGCAGCATCACAGGCCAGCCTCGCCTGGCAACCCCTGCGCTGGCGGCCGGGCGAGATCATCACCGCCGGCACCCTCAAGGGTCTGCCGCTGGCCTGGATCGAGTTGCTCGCCGGCCCGCAACTGGCGGGTGCGGGCCTGGCCGGCAACCTGGTGTTCGACGGCGAGTGGGACGCGGTGATCGGCCCCACCCTGCGCATCAACGCCGTGCTGGCGCGCAGCAGCGGCGATCTGACCGTACAGGCCGAAAACAGCCAGGGCACCAGCACCCGCGTGGCGGCCGGCATCCGCGATGCGCGCCTGACCCTGCGCGGCGAAGGCGAGGCCGTGACCCTGGCGCTGCGCTGGGACAGCGAGCGTGCCGGCACCGCCGACGGCCAGCTGCGCACCCGGCTGCAGCGCGGGGTGGCGGCTGTAGCCACGCCCGAAGCACCCGGCGCGCGGCGCCCGGGCTCACCACCGGCAACAGCCGCAACAGCCGCGCCCGCCGGTCCAAGCTCGTGGAGCTGGCCCGCCAACGCCCCGCTCTCCGGCGAGCTGCACGCCCAACTGCCGCGCATCGGTGTGTGGTCGGTGCTGGCGCCGCCGGGCTGGCGTTTGCGTGGCTCGCTGGGCACCCGCCTGACGATTTCCGGCACCCGGTCCGCGCCGCAGCTGGCGGGCGATTTGCGTGCCGACGACCTGGCGCTGCGCTCGGTGGTGGACGGCATCGAGTTCGGCAACGGCCGGCTGCGCGCCACGCTGGACGGCACCCGCATGCGTATCAGCGAGTTCACACTGCAGGGCGCGGGCGGCCTGCTCAGCGCGCAGGGCGAGGCCGGTTGGGTCAATGGCCGGCCTATGGTGGCGTTGACGGCCCGGCTGGACAAACTGCGCGCCAGCATACGCACCGACAGGCAGCTCACGGTCTCCGGCCAGTTGCAGGCCGGGCTCACGGACAAACTGATGGAGATCACCGGCGCGCTGCGGGTGGACCAGGCCCGCATCCTGCTGCCCGACGAAGGCCGGCCCGAGTTGGGCAGCGACGTGCTGGTGCGCAACGTCGGCGGCGCCGCCATCGGCAAACAGGCCCCGGCCAAAGCCGGCCCCACGCCCGAACCCGCCAGGGACACCCGCAAGGTGAAGATCGCGGTGGACATTGACCTGGGCAACGACTTCCGCATCGAGGGCAAGGGCATAGACACCCGCGTGCGCGGCACGCTGGCGCTGACCGGCGACTCTTTGGCCTCCCCGCGGCAGGTCGGCACGGTGCGCACCGTCGGCGGCCAGTACCGCGCCTACGGTCAGCGGCTGGACATCGAGCAGGGCGTGTTGCGTTTCACCGGCGCCATCGACAACCCCACGCTCGACATCCTCGCAGTGCGCCCGAACATGACGCAGCGTGTCGGCGTGCAGATCACCGGCACCGCCCTGCTGCCCGCCGTGCGCCTGTATGCCCAGCCCGACTTGCCTGACGCTGAAAAGCTCTCCTGGCTGGTGATAGGCCGCGCCTCCGCCAGCGGCGGCGCCGAAGCCGCACTGCTGCAGCAGGCCGCGATTGCCCTGCTGGGCAGCAAAAGCAGCAACCAATCAGGCGGCCTGGCCGGCTCGCTCGGGCTCGACGAGCTGTCTTTCCGCGGCGACAAAGGCGGCGCAAGCGGAGGCGCGATCACGCTGGGCAAACGCTTCTCGAACAACTTTTACGCGGCTTACGAGCGCAGCCTGTCGGGCGCGCTCGGCACGCTGTACGTGTTTTACGACCTGTCGCGGCGCTTTACCGTGCGGGGGCAGACGGGAGAACAAACGGCGGTGGACCTGATCTACACGCTGACCTACGACTGAGGCGAGTGACTGATCGGGTGTCTGATTCAGACGCCGAACCATCCCACGGATTGGCGTGCGGATCGCTGGACTGAACCAGAAAAATGGTGCCCTTGGCAGGAATCGGACCTGCGACCTATCCCTTAGGAGGGGATCGCTCTATCCACTGAGCTACAAAGGCAGACGCATAGTTTACCAAGGCGGGCAGCGCGATAGGGCCAGGCCAGAAATCCGGGATGAGGCTGGAACGCTTGCCGGCCATCAGTGCTCCGGGCGAGTCGCTAGCATTTTCATAGCTGCTTGCGCCCGTGGGATAAGGGCTGGGGGCCTGAAAGTCTTAATAATTTATGGCCCAGGGCTTTTTTGGGAGCCGAACGCTGTTCTGCCCCTATCGGCACTTCATGTCGATAAAATTCAAAAAATTCGACACATGACACTGACGTGTCGATGCGGTCGACACTTCGCAGCCGACCCCAGGCAGGGCTGCTTCTGCGCCTTGACTTGCCGCCTACACTTATTGGATGGCAAACCCGAATCTTTCTTCCTTCATCTGGTCCGTCGCCGACCTTCTGCGCGGCGACTACAAGCAGTCTGAATACGGCAAGGTCATCTTGCCATTCACCGTGCTGCGCCGCCTTGACTGCGTGCTGGAACCCACCAAGGCCGCCGTGCTGCTTGAGAAAACCAAGCGCGAAAAAGCCGGGCTGAACCCTGATCAGTTTTTGCTCAAAAAAACCGACACCTTCTTCTACAACACCTCCCCGCTCGACCTCAAAAAGCTCATGGGCGACCAGGACCACATCGCCGAAAACCTGCGCGCCTACCTGCAAGCCTTCTCGCCCGCCGTGCGCGACATTTTTGAAAGCTTTGAATTCCACACCCAAATAGACAAGCTCGCCAAGTCGGGCCTGCTCTACATGGTGACCGAAAAGTTTGCCAACATCGACCTGCACCCCAACGTGGTGAGCAACGCCGAAATGGGTGCCGTATTTGAAGAACTCATTCGCAAGTTTGCCGAGCTGTCCAACGAAACAGCGGGCGAGCACTTTACCCCGCGTGAGGTTATCCGCCTCATGGTTAACCTGCTGTTCATTGAAGACGACAAAGCCCTCACCCGCCCCGGCGCACTCGTCACCCTGTATGACCCCACCGCAGGCACCGGCGGCATGCTCAGCGTGGCCGACGAGCACCTGACCAGCCTGAACCCCAAAGCCCGGCTCACCATGTTTGGCCAAGAACTCAACCCCGAGTCCTACGCCATTTGCAAGGCCGACATGCTCATCAAGGGCCAAGACATCGCCAACATCATTCTGGGCAACACCTTGTCTAACGACGGGCTGCCCGGCAAACACTTTGACTACATGCTGTCCAACCCGCCCTTTGGTGTGGAATGGAAAAAGATCGAAAAAGAAATCCGCAGCGAAGCCGAAAAGCTCGGCTTTGATGGCCGCTTTGGCCCCGGCCTGCCCCGCGTGAGTGACGGCTCGCTGTTGTTCTTGCTGGACCTCATTCAAAAAATGCGCCCGGCCAAAGACGGCGGCAGCCGCTTTGGCATTGTGCTCAACGGCTCGCCCCTGTTTACCGGTGGCGCAGGCAGTGGCGAGAGCGAGATTCGCCGCTACGTGCTGGAAAATGATTTGGTAGAAGCCATCATCGGCCTGCCCACCGACATGTTCTACAACACTGGCATCAGCACCTACGTGTGGATCGTCAGCAACCGCAAACCCGCAGCGCGCAAAGGCAAAGTGCAGCTCGTCGACGCCAGCAGTTTCTGGCAAAAAATGCGCAAAAACTTAGGATCAAAACGCAAAGAAATGAGCCCTGCGCACATTGAAGACATTACCCGCCTGTTTGGCAATTTTCAAGAAGCCACGCAAGGCGGCGTACCCATCAGCCGCATCTTTAAAAACGAAGCCTTCGGCTACAGCACCATCACCGTCGAGCGCCCCGAGCGTGATGCGGCCGGCAAAGTCATCCTCGGCAGCAAAGGCAAAGCCGCAGGCAAGCCAGTGGCCAATAGCAGCCTGCGCGACACCGAAAACGTGCCACTCGGCCAAGACATCAAGGCCTACTTCAAGCGTGAGGTACTGCCCCATGCGCCCGATGCGTGGATAGACGCCGACAAAACCAAAATCGGCTATGAGATACCTTTTAACCGCCACTTCTACGTCTTCAAGCCACCGCGCCCGTTGGCGGAGATTGACGCGGAGCTGAAAGGCGTGACGGATAGGATGTTGGGGATGATTGGCGGGTTGAGTGCATGAAAGAGATCACCCAGCAAACCAGCTTTACAGTTTGCTTTTAAAGTGGGAGAATAATCATATGAAAACCACCCTCGACCTCCCAAACGATTTGCTGCGTGAGGCCAAGTTGCGTGCCGTTATGCAGGGCAGCACGCTCAAAGACCTGATTACAGACTTCATACGCCAGGGCTTGGGCCTGGGCGCGAGCAAACCCGCCGATGCGCTCGCCGCAAGCAGCATGGTGTACACAGGGCCAAACGGCCTGCCTGTTGTGCGCTGCAGGGCAGACGCGCCAGCCAGCCGCGCATCGCTGCTAGAGCTGCTCGCCCTTGAACAAAAAACCTTGGCCGAGGAGGATTTACACCATGTCGGCCACCCTGTTTGACACCAACATCTGGCTAGCCGCCGTCTTCCCCAACCACCCTTTTCACAGCCTTGCAGCCTTGGCTTTGCAGCAGGCCACAGCCTTAGAGCCTGCCGTTTTTTGCCGGGCCACCGAGCAAAGCTTTTTGCGCCTGGCTTCAACCCCCGTTATCTGGAAGTTCTACGGCGCAGAAGGCTTTACCAACCGCGACGCACTGGCTGCGCTACGCGCTTTACAGGCATTGCCCCAAGTCACCGTGCAGAGTGAGCCCCTCGGCACCGTCAACTTATGGCACAGCTTTGCAGGCCTGAGCAGCGCCTCACCCAAGGTGTGGATGGACGCCTACTTGGCCGCCTTTGCCAAGTCCGGCAACCTGCGCATGGTCACGCTAGACCGCGACTTCAACAATTTCGTAGCGCAGGGGCTAGACCTGAGGTTGCTTGCCCCATGACCCTGCCGCGCTACCCGAGCTACAAAGACAGCGGCGTGGAATGGCTGGGGGAGGTTCCGGGGCATTGGGAGGTTGATCGCCTGAAGTGGTCAACGTTGGCTTGCAAGAACGGCATTTGGGGCGACGAGCCAAAGCAAAACGACGATGACATTCCCTGCGTTCGAGTTGCCGACTTTGATCGGCAAAAACTTCGGGTTGAGTTGAGCGAGCCAGCCATTCGCAACGTCACCGAGAAAGAACGTAACGGAAGAGTCCTCAACCAAGGCGACTTGCTTCTTGAGAAGTCCGGCGGCGGTGAATTTCAGCCTGTTGGCTGCGTTGTGCTTTACGACGACCCACTTCCGGCAGTCTGTTCCAACTTCGCGGCCCGAGTGCAGGTGGCAGCCGGAATGAACGCGCCGTTTTGGCGGTACGTCCATGCAGCGGCATACGCTGTGCGCCTCAATACGCGATCGATCAAACAGACATCGGGAATTCAAAACCTCGACCAGCAGCAGTACCTTGACGAACTTGCGGCCTTCCCACCCCTCCCCGAGCAAACCCAAATCGCCGCCTTCCTCGACCGCGAAACCGCCAAGATTGACGCGCTGGTGGCCGAGCAGCGGCGGCTGATGGCGCTGCTTAAAGAAAAGCGCCAAGCCGTCATCTCCCATGCCGTCACCCGGGGCCTGAACCCCCAGGCCCCCTTGAAGCCGACTGGCATCGAGTGGCTGGGGGAGGTGCCGGTGCATTGGACGATGCCAACTTTGAACAGTCGGTATTCAATTGAGCTGGGCAAGATGCTTGATGAGGTACGCATTACAGGCGAACATTTGGTCGCTTATCTGCGCAACGTAGATGTGCAGTGGAACTCAATAAATTTCGATGAGCTTCCGCAAATGGATATTCGGGAGGACGAGTATTCGCGGTACACAGTCCAGCAAGGCGACCTATTGGTTTGCGAAGGCGGCGAGGTCGGCCGTGCGGCGATGGGGTTCTGTCGCAATAGTGAGCAAGGGGCGGAGAAAGGTGGCGACCGCGCTTCGAGATCAAAACGCCAGGCTGTAGAACTGGTCAGCTGCGGAGATGGCTTGTCCACCGCGCGATAAAGATATTTCCATTGACCTGCGACCTTGATATAGGTCTCGTCCATGCGCC
>JBKJOH010000252.1:0-2663 GCA_046593295.1 Polaromonas sp.
CGCATTTTGTGGTGCGCGAAGACGCGCAAATCCTCTATGGTTTTGGCAACGCATCAGAGCGTGCCGCGTTCAGGCAGCTCATCAAAATATCAGGCGTCGGCCCACGCACCGCACTCAGCGTACTTAGCGGCATGAGCGTCGAAGAACTGGCACAGGCCGTGACCAGGCAAGAGGCGGGTCGCATCATCAAGGTGCCCGGCATAGGCAAAAAAACCGCAGAGCGCTTGCTGCTGGAGCTCAAAGGCAAGCTCGGTGCTGACATGGGCATTCACGTCAACGTCAGTAGTGACAGCCAGTCCGACATCTTGCAGGCGCTGGTGGCGCTAGGCTACAGCGACCGCGATGCAGAGCTGGCGCTCAAGGCCTTGCCTAAAGAGGTTGGGGTTAGTGAGGGCATCAAATTGGCCTTGAAGGCGTTGGCGAAATGATAAATCGGCAGGGAGTTGCATGTGTATATCCCGACGGATATACTTGAGCCTATGAACACTACAACTCTTTCCATTTCCCCCTGGGGCAACAGCCACGGCATTCGCTTAAGCCGGGAGTTGATGCAAGTCATGGGCATCACGCCAGACACCCCTCTTGAAGCCATTGTGGTGACCAAGGGGCGGCTGGAGTTACGTGCTAAACCTGTGAAAGCTGCCAAATTGACGTTGGCTCAAAAACTCAAAGAGTTTGATCCGGCTGTACACGGCGGTGAATTGATGAGTGCTCGCCCAGTTGGCCATGAGTTCGGTGCCTGAATAAGTGGTAGGCGCGCGTCTCTGGGTACCTGACTGTCGTGACATCATCTGGATTGACTTCAGTCCACAAGTGGGGCGCGAGATGAAAAATAAGCGTCCTATGCTGGTGCTTTCACCCCGTATTTTTAATGACCGAACCTCGATGGTGATTGGCCTTCCCATGTCAACAGCCAGCTATAACGCCAGCAATCCATTTGCTGTAGATAACAGCAAGAACGCTAGTGAGCCCAGCTATATCATTTGCAATCAACCTAAAAGTTTTGATTGGCGGCTGCGCGGTGCAGCAGCGCATCCTTGGAGAAAAGTACGCGAAAGTATTTTTCTCAAAGCGCGGCAGGAACTGAACGACATCATTCGGCTTGTGGGTTAACGCCTAAAAAATAGCCGACATGACCATCCAGACCGACGACTTCGCCCCCGGCATACCGCCTGTCAAGCGCGTCATGTCCGCCGCACCCGACTCGCCACGCGAAGAGGCGATTGAACGCGCCTTGCGCCCCAAGCTGTTTGACGACTACGTTGGCCAGACCAAGGTACGCAGTCAGCTTGAAATTTTCATTGGTGCCGCCAAAAAGCGCAGCGAGGCGATGGACCATGTTTTGCTGTTTGGCCCACCCGGCCTGGGCAAGACCACGTTGAGCCACATCATTGCGCACGAACTCGGTGTCAACATGCGATCAACCTCTGGCCCGGTGCTTGAAAAGCCAAAAGACCTGGCGGCGCTGCTGACCAATCTTGAAAAAAACGACGTACTTTTCATCGACGAAATCCATCGCCTGAGCCCGGTGGTCGAAGAAATTTTGTACCCCGCGCTGGAGGACTACCAGATCGACATCATGATCGGCGAAGGCCCGGCGGCGCGCAGTATCAAGCTTGATTTGCAGCCCTTCACGCTGGTGGGTGCTACCACCCGCGCTGGCATGTTGACGAACCCGCTGCGCGACCGCTTCGGCATCGTGGCGCGGCTGGAGTTTTACACGCCCGAGGAATTGGCGCGCATCGTCAAACGCAGCGCGGGCTTGCTCAAGGTGCCGACCGACGAAGAAGGCGGCTTCGAGATTGCCAGGCGCTCACGCGGCACGCCACGCATCGCTAACCGCCTGCTGCGCCGCGTGCGCGACTACGCCGATGTCAAGGGCAAAGGCCAGATCACGCTGGACATCGCCAACCAAGCCCTCGCCATGTTAGATGTTGACCCGCAAGGCTTTGACCTGATGGATCGTAAATTGCTGGAGGCCGTGATCCACCGTTTCGACGGCGGCCCGGTTGGGCTGGACAACATCGCCGCCAGCATTGGCGAAGAGCGCGACACGATTGAAGACGTGATCGAGCCATACTTGATCCAGCAAGGCTACCTACAGCGCACCCCGCGCGGCCGCATTGCCACGCTGGCGGCTTACCGGCATCTGGGGGTGGCACCGCGCAGCACGGGTGAGAATTTGTTTGAGGGGTGATTGCTTGTATGGTTGTGTATAAAATCTGGCTGTAGCCCTTATGGAGTAAGCGAAAGAAGCTATTTAAAACATAGCAAATTCATTTGCAGGCCTCATGCTGCCACTTTGAGCACATGGGTATAGATCATGGTGGTGCTCACATCGTTGTGTCCCAGCAACTCTTGTACGGTGCGGATGTCGGTGCCCGCCTGCAGCAAATGTGTTGCGAACGAGTGGCGCCTATTCCGATGACGGAATAGGCGCCACTATGCCGCGCTCCGGAATATGCCGCGTAAATTACGTCAACTCGGCACCTGCTGCAAGGGCGCCCGAAATAGACACGGCATATTCCGGAGCGCGGCATAGTGGCGCAAGCTGTGCGGGGTGATCTTTTTTTTAGCCCACACGCCAGTGCCACTTTGTGCATGGCTTTTTGCACACCGCCACGGTCCAGGGGACTGGGGGCACGGTGTGCCGCAGCCAAACC
>JBKJOH010000370.1:0-8964 GCA_046593295.1 Polaromonas sp.
GTCAAGCGCGGCGCTGTCTTTGAGGTACTGCTCTTCCTTGCCGGACTTGACCTTGTACAGCGGTGGCTGCGCAATGTAAATGTGGCCGCGCTCCACCAGCTCAGGCATCTGCCGGTAAAAGAAGGTCAGCAGCAGCGTGCGGATGTGTGCGCCGTCCACGTCCGCGTCGGTCATGATGATGATGCGGTGGTAGCGCAGCTTGGCGACGTTGAAGTCATCGTTGCCCGTGGTGCCGCCAGCCTTGCCGATGCCGGTGCCCAGCGCGGTGATCAGCGTCAAAATCTCGTTGCTGGTCAGCAGTTTTTCATAACGCGCTTTTTCAACGTTCAAAATCTTGCCGCGCAAAGGCAAGATCGCCTGAAACTTGCGGTCGCGACCCTGCTTGGCAGAGCCCCCGGCAGAGTCACCCTCGACCAAATATATCTCGCATAGGGCGGGGTCTTTTTCCTGGCAATCAGCCAGCTTGCCGGGCAGGCCCATGCCGTCGAGAACGCCTTTGCGCCGCGTCATGTCGCGCGCCTTGCGGGCGGCTTCGCGGGCACGCGCGGCTTCAATGATTTTGCCGACGATGATTTTGGCATCCGCCGGGCGCTCTTGCAAATAGTCGTGCAGCAGCTTGCTGACGATGTCTTCAACCGGGCCGCGCACTTCGCTTGACACCAGTTTGTCCTTGGTCTGGCTGGAGAACTTGGGCTCGGGCACCTTCACGCTCAACACACAGCAAAGCCCTTCGCGCATGTCGTCGCCGGTGACTTCAACCTTGGCCTTCTTGGCGATCTCGCTGTCGTCGATGTATTTGTTGATGACGCGCGTCATCGCGGCGCGCAGGCCCGTCAGGTGGGTACCGCCGTCGCGCTGGGGAATGTTGTTGGTAAAGCAAAGCACCTGCTCGCTGTAGCCGCTGTTCCACTGCATGGCGACTTCAACGCCGATGTTGGTGCCCTGGTCGCTCATGCGGTCACCCATGGCGGCAAACACGTTGGGGTTAAGTGTGGTCTTGCCTTTGTTGATGAAGTCCACAAAACCTTTAACACCACCCGCGCCTGCAAAGTCGTCTTCCTTGCCGGTACGCTCGTCTTTCAGGCGAATGCGCACACCGTTGTTCAAAAAGCTGAGTTCGCGCAGGCGCTTGCTAAAAATTTCGTAGTGAAAATCGTTGTTCTCTTTGAAAATGTCGGTGTCGGGTAAAAAGTGGACTTCGGTACCGCGCTTGTCGGTGTCGTCCATGACTTTCATGGGAGACACTTCAACGCCGCCCACCGTTTCAATGATGCGGTTTTGTACAAAACCGCGTGAGAACTCCATGACGTGTACCTTGCCGTCGCGCCGGATCGTCAGGCGCAGCATTTTGGACAGGGCGTTGACGCAACTCACGCCCACCCCGTGCAAGCCACCCGACACCTTGTAGCTGTTCTGGTTGAACTTGCCACCCGCGTGCAGCTCGGTTAAAGCAATTTCAGCAGCCGAACGCTTGGGCTCATGCTTGTCGTCCATCTTGATGCCGGTCGGAATGCCGCGCCCGTTGTCAACCACGCTAACCGAGTTGTCGGTATGGATGGTGACCAGGATATCGTCGCAATGCCCAGCCAGTGATTCATCAATCGAGTTGTCAACTACCTCAAACACCATGTGGTGCAAACCGGAGCCATCAGATGTGTCGCCGATATACATGCCGGGGCGTTTGCGCACGGCCTCCAGGCCTTCAAGAATCTGGATGGAACCTTCACCATAGGCTTCAGATGCGCCTGCCTGGTTGGTGTCTATCTTGGGCTGGAAGTTGGAACTGCTTTCGCCTACTGCGCCATCATTCACAAACTCATCATTATTTGGCTTTTGACTATCGTCTTGAGGCTTGTTTTCTTCAGTCATACCGGCTTGTTTTCCAATCTTCTTACTATCTTGAAGCAGCAAACCCGCCTGTACAGCTGGACAGCGGGTTTGATTTTTTATTAACGGTGCTTGGCTTTGTCTAAATTCGCATCGGCATCACGACGTATTTGAAGGCTGCGTCGTCTGGAATGGTCAGCAGTGCAGAGCTGTTTGAATCAGCCAGTTCCAACTTCACCATATCCTGATCCATATTGGCCAGTGCATCAATTAGGTAGGTGACGTTAAAACCAATTTCAATCGCGTCGCCTGCGTAGTCGATGTCGAGCTCATCAACCGCTTCTTCCTGCTCGGCGTTGTTCGATGCCACACGCAGGGTGCCAGGCTCAATGTTCAAACGCACACCCTTGAACTTTTCGCTGGTCAAAATGGCGGTACGCTGAAGGCTGGCCAGCAAAGGTACGCGGCCCAGGGTGATGATGTTTTTATGGTTTTTCGGAATAACACGGTTGTAGTCGGGGAACTTACCTTCGACCAGCTTGGTGACAAACTCCATACCTTCAAAACTGAACTTAGCCTGGTTACCGGCGAACTGCATTTCAATCGCGCCTTCCTTGTCGCTGAGCAAGCGCTGCATTTCAAGCACCGTCTTGCGCGGCAATATCACTTCTTGTTTGGGCACTTCAACATCGAGCGTGGCTGACGAGAAAGCTAAGCGATGACCGTCGGTAGCGACCAGGCTGAGTTGCTTGCCTTCAGCAACGAACAAGATGCCGTTGAGGTAGTAGCGAATGTCATGCACCGCCATGGCAAACGACACCTGGTTTAACAACGCTTTTAAAACCTTTTGAGGCACCGAGAAGGCCGGTCCAAAGTTGGCAGCTTCCTGCACCAGCGGAAAGTCTTCAGCGGGCAGAGTTTGCAGCGTGAAGCGGCTTTTACCGCCTTTCAAAATCAGCTTGTTCTGGGCCGATTCAAGCGACACGTTTTGGTCACTGGGCATGGAACGCAGCACGTCAATGAGTTTGCGCGCCCCAACGGTGGTGGTGAAGTTGCCACTGTCGCCTTCAAACTCTGCAGTCGTGCGAATTTGAATCTCAAGATCGCTGGTGGTGAGCTGCAGCTGCGCGCCCGTTTTGCAAATCAGCACATTGGCAAGAATCGGCAATGTGTGCCTGCGCTCCACAATACCGGCAACCGATTGCAAAACGGATAAAAATTTATCTTGAGTGGCTTTCAGAACGATCATAACTTCCTCTTTGTTTCTCTTTAATTCTTTAATTCAAATTAGTAGTAGTAATAAGGGTAGCAACTATCTGTGGACATCGCTATTTTCCCCTTTTTAATCAACCACTTGGCGATTGTTTAACCTTGTGATGAGAACCCTGACATGAGGGCTGTTAAATATGCACAACTTTGGATTTTTTGTTCCTGTTGTGGATAACTCATGGGTTGTTCAAAACTTATACCCATAGTTATCTGGGGGAGGCTTTTGACTGGTGTTTGAAGGGTCATGGTCTATTTTTAGCCTTTTAAGGTTTGTTCAAGCACATGCAAATGTTGGTTGAGCTCGGTCATTTGCTTGCGCTCGGCAGACATCTTGCGCACGGCGTGCAGCACGGTGGTGTGGTCGCGCCCGCCAAACAGCTCGCCGATCTCGGGCAGGCTCTTCTGGGTCAGCTCCTTGGCCAGGTACATGGCAATCTGGCGCGGCCGGGCAATGCTGGCTGGGCGTTTTTTTGAATACATGTCGGCGATCTTGATCTTGTAATAGTCGGCGACGGTCTTTTGAATGTTTTCAACCGATATCTGGCGGTTTTGAATCGACAGCAGGTCGCGCAGGGCTTCGCGCGCCAGTTGGATGGAAATTTCTTTCTGGTTGAAACGTGAATAGGCGAGGATTTTGCGCAACGCGCCTTCCAGCTCGCGCACATTCGAGCGCACGTTTTTAGCCACAAAAAATGCGACTTCTTCAGGCATGACAGTGCCTTCGGCCTCGGCCTTGCGGATCAGAATAGCAACGCGCATTTCAAGTTCTGGCGGTTCGATGGCGACTGTAAGGCCGGAATCAAAACGTGACACCAGGCGTTCGTGGATGTCGGTTAGGCCCTTGGGATAGGTGTCGCTGGTCATCACGATGTGTGATTTTTTGGTCAGCAGGGCCTCAAAGGCGTTGAAGAACTCTTCCTGCGTACGATCCTTGTTGGCGAAGAACTGGACATCATCAATCAGCAATAAATCAAGCGAGTGGTAGCGCACTTTAAATTCATCAAAAGTCTTGCGCTGATAGGCTTTAACCACATCCGAGACAAATTGCTCTGCATGGATGTAGAGAACTTTGGCCGCCGCGTTGTCTGATAACAGCTTGTTGCCGATGGCGTGCATCAAATGGGTTTTGCCCAGGCCAACGCCGCCATAGATAAAAAGCGGGTTGTAAAGCTGGCCCATACTGCTGGCCACATGCATGGCGGCGGCGCGGCCCATGCGGTTGGCCGTGCCTTCAATCAGGGTGTCAAAGGTCAGCGCGGTGTTCAACCGGTTTTTGAATGGCGCGCCGGCAACGTCTTCGGCCACACCAAGGCCAGCCGGCTCAGGAATGCCAGAGCCTTCAAAGCTTCGAGTTAAGGATGATGATTTGGCAGGTACTTCACGCGGAGCAAGCGCTAACTCAAGTGGAATATTATGGCCAGACACCTTTTCAAGCAAGGCGGCAATTCGGGCGGCATACTGCGTGCGAATCCAGTCAAGCTTGAAGCGGTTGCCGACCTGTATGGTGACTTTGGACAGGTCTTCAGCCACGTCGGCGGCCAGCGGACGGATCCAGGTATTGAACTGCTGCTCAGGCAGTTCCTGGGCGAGATGGTCAACGCAGGTCTGCCACAAACCGTGGCTCATGTTGAGCGCGGAGCCGTCACTCATGGCGGTTTATGCTGGTCACAAGCGTGGGGGCCATGCAATTTTCCGCCGGGCCGCCCCAAGGAAAATTAGCTCCCTCGGGGGGCAGCGTATTACACGAAGTGAAAAGCATGGGGGCCACTAAGCGCCTGTGGATATTTTCGATTTTTGGCACTATGCATTGTAGCCGTGGCAGGGAGTTATCCACAAAATTTTTATGCGGGTTTTAACCTATTCCCGATTGCTGGATGCGGGCCCTTGGAGCGGCATCCAGGCCGGCGGCATGGATCTCAGTCATTACACCAATTAACCGGCCTAACTGGTTGCCAGGCTTGAGAAATCTGCGATAATCGTGGGTTTCCCTGATTCGCGGCCCGGTCTTCATTGGCGGTCAGCGCATGGATGCCCCTATATTTCCAAGTTGGATTTCCAAGTTGATTGGCTGGGCAGGCCGGGATAAATTTAAAGAGCCAAGTTAATTAAAGAGCCTAGATAGCTAAAAAGCCAAGAAGCAGGATTAATCATGAAACGCACATACCAACCTTCCAAAGTCAAGCGCGCACGTACGCACGGTTTTCTGACCCGCATGAAAACCCGTGGCGGCCGCGCAGTGATCGCTGCACGCCGCGCCAAAGGCCGCAAGCGCCTGGCGGTCTAACAAGCCTGCACCCCTGAAGACAATTTAGACGGGTCTTGTGCAGCGGCTTCAAACCCGGCCGCAGTTTCAGGCGGTTCTAGCGGGCAATGTCATCGCCAAAACCGAGCACTTTGCGCTGCACCGCAACCGGCTTGATGCCGTTGCACCTCCCGCCCCTGCCCTGTTCCCCGTTCCGGATGTGTGGATCGGTGCCATGGTGCCCAAACGCTGGGCCAAACGGGCCGTTACGCGCAACGCCATCAAAAGGCAAATCTACACCGTGAGCGCTGATTTTTTACCGCACGACCTGAACCATCCCCAGGCCGCCTTTCTGGTGCGCTTGCGCCGGGAGTTTTCGCGCCAGGAATTTACCAGCGCCACATCGTCTCGCTTAAAAGAAGCCGTGCGCGCCGAGGTGGTGGCCTTGATGCAGGCTGGCGTAGCCTCAAGTGATGCGCAGCCATGATGTTCCGCGTCCCTTTTGCCTAAGCGCATGAAAAACCTCTTGTTGGCGGTTTCCCGTCTGCCCCAAAAGCTATTGATCTTTCTGGTCAAGACTTACCGCTTGTTGCTCAGTCCCTGGCTGGGTTCGGGTTGCCGTTTTGAGCCAACGTGTTCTGCCTATTCATTGCAGGCATTGCAGCAATATGGTGCCGTGCGCGGCACTTACCTCACACTGCATCGCCTGGCGCGCTGCCAGCCCTGGTGCGATGGCGGACACGACCCCGTGCCGCCACGCAATGCCGCGGCTGAACGCCGCCACTTCCTTTTCACCCGTCTGGTCACACCTGTGACTTCAATCCCCTCTAAAAAGAAGCTGTCATGAACGACATCCGCCGCACCATTTTGTGGGTGATTTTTGGTTTTTCCATGGTTCTGCTCTGGGATCAATGGCAGGTTTTCAATGGCCAGAAACCGACTTTCTTCCCCAGCGCCAACAGCGTGTCAAGCACTGCAAAGGCACCTGTAGCGGGGCCTGCGGCATCCAGCGCCACAAACGCCTCGGCCAGTTCAGCCGCTTCGGTGCCGGTCGGCGGCCCATCGGCAGCATCGGTACCAACACCCTCCGGGGCCAACACCGCAACTGCCGTCGGTGTACCCATCGGTGCGCCAGCCGCAGCACAACAAGCCACCAAAGAACGCCTGGTCGTCACCACTGATGTGTTTGCCCTGACCTTTGACACCGAGGGCGGCACGCTGGTGCGCTCGTCGTTCAACAAATTCAAGGACATGGCCGACAAAGACAAGGGTTTCGTCTTGCTGGATGAAAGCACAGGACGAGTGTATGTTGCCCAGACGGGCCTTATCGCTAACGGCTTGAGCCTGCCGACACACAAAACGCTGATGACAGTGGTGCCCGGTGAGCGCAGCCTGAAAGACGGCGTGAACGAGCTGGCCATCAAGTTTGAGTCCGCCGATGTTGGCGGCATGAAGCTGATCAAAACCTACACGCTCAAGCGCGGCTCTTACGACATCGCCGTGCGTCACGACATCATCAACACCGGCACCACCACGGTGTCACCACAGCTCTATCTGCAACTGGTGCGTGACGGTAACCCGCCACTGGGCGAGTCCTCTTTCTATTCAACCTTCACCGGCCCAGCGGTTTATACCGAAGCCAAAAAATACCAGAAGATCGAGTTCAAGGACATTGAAAAAGGCAAGGCTGAGGTTGAAAAGTCGGCCAGCAACGGATACGTGGCGATGGTGCAGCACTATTTTGCCTCGGCCTGGCTTTTGGGCGACGGCATCAAGCGCGACTTGTTCGAGCGCAAGGTGGACACCAACCTGTATGCCGTCGGCATGATTACGTCGCTGGACGCGATTGCGCCCGGCGCCAGCAGATCCATAGACTCAAAACTCTTTGTCGGCCCACAAGAAGAAAAAGTGCTTGAAGGCCTCGCGCCCGGCCTTGAACTGGTGAAGGACTACGGCTGGCTGACCATTCTGGCCAAGCCGCTGTACTGGCTGTTAGATAAGCTGCACGGCTTTATTCAGAACTGGGGCTGGTCGATTGTTGCGCTGGTCTTGCTGCTGAAAATCGCCTTCTACTGGCTCAACGCCAAGGCCTATGCCAGCATGGCCAAGATGAAAGCCATCAACCCCAAGATAGTGGAAATGCGCGAGCGTCTCAAAGACAAGCCGCAGGAAATGCAGCAGCAGATGATGAAGATTTACAAGGAAGAAAAAGTCAACCCTATGGGCGGCTGCTTTCCTATCGTGGTGCAGATCCCGGTGTTCATTGCGCTGTACTGGGTGCTGCTGTCGAGCGTTGAAATGCGCGGCGCGCCATGGGTACTGTGGATCAAAGACTTGTCAGCACCTGACCCTTTCTTTATTTTACCCATCGTGATGACGCTCACAACCATGCTGCAAACCGCATTGAACCCGGCGCCGCCAGATCCGATGCAGGCCAAGCTGATGTGGTATATGCCGCTGATTTTCAGCGTGATGTTTTTCTTCTTCCCGGCCGGGCTGGTGCTCTACTGGATCACCAACAATATTTTGTCGATCGCGCAGCAGTGGATGATCAATACCCGGATGGGCGTGCCGCCGCAATTTAATTTGCCGAAGTTCAGGTAATAACACAACAAAGGGCCGCTGATGCGGCCCTTTTGCTTTACGGCTTTAACATCTCAGTCATGCTGGCACGACACCACGACCCCATCGTTGCGATTGCTACCGCACCCGGTCGCGGTGCCGTCGGCATCGTGCGGGTGTCTGGCAAAGACATCGCGTCAGTGATGGCTGCGCTATGTGGCAAACCACTCGCACCACGCCATGCCAGTTACCTGCCGTTTCGTGATGCGCAGGGCGGCATCATCGACCAAGGCCTGGCGATTCATTTCCCTGCGCCGCATTCGTTCACAGGTGAAGACGTGTTGGAGCTGCAAGCCCACGGCGGCCCGGTCGTTTTGCAGCTCTTGCTGGCGCGCTGCCTTGAGGCCGGGCGGCACATCGGCTTGCGGGTAGCGCAGCCGGGAGAGTTCACCGAACGGGCTTTTCTGAACGACAAGATTGACCTGGCGCAGGCCGAAGCGATTGCCGACCTGATTGATGCCAGCACCGAGACGGCGGCGCGCTCGGCGGCGCGCTCGATGTCGGGCGAGTTCTCGCAAGCCGTCAATGCGCTGCTTGAAAAACTGATTCACCTGCGTATGCTGGTAGAGGCCACGCTGGACTTCCCCGAAGAAGACATCGACTTTCTGCAACAAGCCGATGCACGGGGCCAGCTGGGCAGCCTGCAGCAAACGCTGGTCAGCGTGATGCAGCGCTCTGGCCAGGGTGCCATATTGCGCGAAGGCATCAAGGTCGTGATTGCCGGGCAGCCGAACGTCGGCAAGAGTTCGCTGCTGAATGCGCTGGCCGGCGCCGAGCTGGCCATCGTCACGCCGATTGCCGGCACAACGCGCGACAAGGTCAGCGAAACCATCCAGATCGAAGGCATCCCGCTCAACATCATCGACACCGCCGGCATTCGCGCCACCGATGACGCCAACGATGAAGTCGAACGGATTGGCATTGAGCGTACCTGGATCGAGGTTGGCCGAGCCGACGTGATCCTGCATTTGCTGGATGCGGGACGGGGGCCGACGCGCGCAGAC
>JBKJOH010000058.1:0-7787 GCA_046593295.1 Polaromonas sp.
GTGTGCCGTCCGCATGGGTGACGATCAGTTGCGCATCGCTCTGCGGCGCGAGGCTGGCGTCCGGCACGATGGCAATGGTCTCGGTGCCAGTCAGGCCCAGGCTTTGCCAGCTTTCCCCGCCCTTGAACTGCAGCGGCAGCACACCCATACCGACCAGGTTGCTGCGGTGAATGCGCTCAAAGCTGCGCGCCACTACCGCCTTGATGCCGAGCAGTTGTGTGCCCTTGGCGGCCCAGTCGCGCGACGAGCCGGTGCCATATTCCTCGCCGGCAAAAATCACCGTCGGCGTGCCTTCTTCCATGTACTTCATGGCGGCATCGTAAATCGGCATTTTCTCGATCACGCTTTGTGGCGTGCGATGGCCGGGGTGAAACAGCGTGACACCACCCTCCTCGCGCGAACCGTCCTTGCCTGCGGGGATCATCAGGTTCTTGATGCGCACATTGGCAAAGGTGCCGCGCATCATCACGTCGTGGTTGCCGCGCCGCGCGCCGTAGCTGTTGAAGTCGGCCTTTTGCACGCCATGTGCCTGCAGCCACTGGCCAGCGGGCGATGAGGCCTTGATAGACCCAGCTGGCGAGATGTGGTCGGTGGTGATGGAGTCGCCAAACAAGGCCATGATGCGCGCGCCTTTCACAGAATATTCATTGTTTTGGCCGCCAGCGCCCGCCCCACCTGCGCTAGGCGCTTTCATTTCCATAGCAAAATCATTGAAGAACGGCGGCTCGGCGATATAGGTGCTGAGCGGCCAGTTGTAGGTGTTGCCGCTCACGCCATGGATGTTTTCCCAGAGCTTGCCGGGCTCGGTCTTGACCTTGGCGTAATTGGCGCGGAAGGCCTTGGCGTTCATGGCGTACTTCATCAGCGCGTTGATCTCGTCGCTGCTGGGCCAGATGTCGCCGAGGTAAATATCTTTGCCACCTTTGCCCTTGCCGACCGGCTCGCTTGTCAGGTCGCGCATCACCGTACCGGCAATCGCGTAGGCTACCACCAGCGGCGGGCTGGCCAGAAAGTTGGCTTTCAGATTCGGATGGATGCGCGCTTCAAAGTTGCGGTTGCCCGACAGCACGGCAGCGCACACCAGGTCGCTCTTGTTGATGGCCTCGTTGATCTCGGGTGTCAGGTCGCCCGAATTACCGATGCAGGTGGTGCAGCCGTAGCCAGCCAGTGCAAAGCCGAGCTTTTCCAGATAGGGCAGCAGGCCTGCTTCGGTTAAATACTCGGTCACGATGCGTGAGCCGGGGGCCAGCGAGGTCTTGATGTGCGGCTGTACCTTCAGCCCCGCCTCGACCGCCTTTTTGGCCAGCAGGCCGGCCGCCAGCAGCACGCTGGGGTTGGAGGTGTTGGTGCAACTGGTGATGGCGGCAATCAGCACGTCGCCATTGCCGATGTTGATGTCTAATGCGTTCTTTGTAGCAGCAGGCGCAGAAGACTGCACACTCACCGCTGATGCCATGGTCGGGTGATTGCCCTCCATCTCGACCAGCATGCGCGGCGCACCTAGCGGCGTGGGTGGCACGCCGGGCAAAGTGTCAACCTTGTTATGGTCAGTGTGGCGTAACTGGTGCCGCGTGCCGAGCATGGCGGCGGGTTGATTGAAACCGTTTTCAGCAATCGGTTTGCTAAACAGCGATGCGAATTGCGTGGCCACATTGCCCAGCTCGATGCGGTCTTGTGGCCGATTGGGACCGGCCAGGCTGGGCGTCACATCGCCCAGGTTGAGCTTGACCACCTGCGAGTAATCAATCTCCCCCGCCTGGGTCACGCCAAACAGCCCCTGAGCCCTGAAGTAGGCTTCAAACGCTTCAATCTCGGCTTTGGTGCGGCCTGTGCCTTTGAAGTAATCAATCGTCTTTTCATCAACCGGAAAGAAGCCCATCGTTGCGCCATATTCGGGTGCCATGTTGCCTATGGTGGCGCGGTCGGGCAAGGCCAGTGTGCGCGTTCCTTCGCCGAAAAATTCAACAAACTTGCCAACGACTTTTGTCGATCGCAACTGCTCGGTGACTCGCAGCACCAGGTCGGTAGCGGTAACGCCTTCACGCAGGCTGCCCGTGAGCTCGAACCCCACCACGTCAGGCGTTAAAAAATAAACCGGCTGGCCCAGCATGGCGGCTTCGGCCTCGATTCCGCCACAGCCCCAGGCCACCACGCCAATGCCGTTAATCATGGTGGTGTGGCTGTCGGTGCCAACGAGTGAATCAGGGAAGTAAACATCGCCCGTGGTCTTGTGTACGCCGCGCGCAAGGTATTCAAGATTGACCTGATGCACGATGCCAAAGCCGGGCGGAACAACCTTGAAGGTGTCAAAGGCCTGCATACCCCATTTCATGAACTCGTAGCGCTCGTTGTTGCGCTTGAATTCAAGCTTCATGTTCAGGTCCAGCGAATTCTTTTTGCCGTAGTAGTCAACCATGATGGAATGGTCAACCACCAGGTCTACCGGCACCTGCGGCTCGATACGCTTGGGGTCTTTGCCAAGCTTGATGGCGACGCTGCGCATGGCAGCCAAGTCAGCCAGCAGCGGCACGCCGGTAAAGTCCTGCAACACCACGCGTGAGACGACAAACGGAATCTCCTGCGTTCGATGCGCGTTTGGCTTCCAGTTGGCCAGCTCGGCTACGTGCTCGGCTGTGACGCGTTTGCCATCGCAGTTACGCAAAACGGATTCGAGCACGATACGCATCGACACCGGCAGGCGCGACACATTCGGGAATTGTTTGGCCAGCGCGGGTAGTGAATAAAGCTTGCCCGCCTTGCCAGAGGCGGTAGTGAAATTTTTAAGGGTTTTGGCGAATGCGTGGGTCATGGCTAAGTCCTTGGCAGTTGAGGCTCAATTATTGACGTTCAGCCATGGTTACCGTGTCAGATTTCACGCCGAAAAATCAGGCAGGTAACGCACGCTCAGCACACCGTCAATCGCCCGCAGTTCGTCCAGCACCGCATCACTCACGGGGCTTTCAACATCGACCAGCGTGTAGGCCATGTCGCCGCGCGACTTGTTGACCATGTTGTGGATGTTCAGGCCGGCCTGCGCCATGGCGGTGGAAATCTGCCCCAGCATGTTGGGCACATTGGCATTGGCAATCGCCACGCGGTAGGCCGATTCGCGCGCCATGGACACTGCGGGGAAATTGACCGCGTTGACCACGTTGCCATGCTCCAGGTAGTCGCGCAGTTGCTCGACCACCATGATGGCGCAATTTTCTTCGGCTTCGCGGGTGGAGGCACCCAGGTGCGGCAGTGCAATCACCTGCGGGTGCTGGTTGATGCTGGCTGACGGAAAGTCGCAAACATAGCAACCCAGTTGTTTGGCACTGAGCGCAGCCAGCACGGCGGCCTCATTCACCACACCTTCGCGTGAAAAATTGAGCAGCACCGCACCGCGCCGCAGCAACGCAACGTTGTCGGCATTGACCAGATCACGGGTGGCAGCGACCAGCGGTACATGCAGGGTCACAAAGTCGGAATGCTTCAGTACATCGGCCACGCTGGCCGCCCGCCTGACCTGGGCTGGCAAGCTCCATGCCGCATCGACCGTGATGTCGGGGTCAAACCCGAGCACCTGCATGCCCAACTTGATGGCCGCATCGGCCACCAGGCAGCCAACTTTGCCCAGACCGACAATGCCCAGGGTGTGGCCGGCCAGCTCGAAGCCGGCGAAGTTTTTCTTGCCCTCTTCCACCGCCTTGTCCATGTCCGGCATGGCGGTGTCCAGGCTGGCGACAAAACGCAGCGCCGGCGCGACGTTGCGCGCGGCCAGCAGCATGCCAGTCAACACCAGCTCTTTCACAGCGTTGGCGTTGGCACCGGGCGTATTGAACACCGGCACACCACGCGCGCTCATGGCTGCAACCGGGATGTTGTTGGTACCGGCACCGGCACGGCCAATGGCCTGCACGCTGGCGGGTACGCTCATCGCGTGCATGTCGGCCGAGCGCACCAGCACGGCATGGGGCGCAGCTACATCCTTGCCAACGCTGTAGCGCTCTGCGGGCAGCCGCTTGAGGCCGTTGGCAGATATATGGTTCAGTACCAGCACTTCAAAGCGCTGCCCCGGCAAGTCGCCCGACTTACCCATGGCTGGCCTCAAACTCTTTCATGTAGGCCACCAGCGCCTGCACGCCTTCGACCGGCATGGCGTTGTAAATCGAGGCCCGCATACCGCCCACCGAGCGGTGCCCCTTGAGCTGCAACATGCCCTTGGCCTGCGCCCCTTTGAGGAAGGCATCGTCTAGCGATTCGTCTTTTAGCTTGAAGGGCACGTTCATCAGCGAGCGGTCTTCGCGCACTACCGGGTTGTTGTAGAAAGAAGTCGAGTCGAGATAGTCGTACAGGATGGCTGCTTTTTTGCGGTTGTGCGCTTCCATGGCCTTGAGGCCACCGAGCGACTTGACGTGTTTGAACACCAGCCCGGCGATGTACACCGCGTAGGTTGGCGGCGTGTTGTACATCGAGTCGTTATCGGCCTGCTGCTTGTAGTCAAACACCGAAGGGGTTTGCGGCATGGCGTGGCCGATCAGGTCGTCACGGACGATCACGATGGTCAAACCCGAGGGGCCGATATTTTTTTGCGCGCCAGCGTAAATCAGGCCGTAGCGGCTGACATCAACGGGCCGCGACAACAGATTGGAAGACATGTCGGCCACCAGCGGCACTGCGCCCGTGTCGGGGGTCCAGTTGTACTCGACACCACCTATGGTTTCGTTGGAGCAAATGTGCATGTAGGCCGCGTTGGGGTCTAAACGCCAGGTATCAAACTTCGGCACACTGGTAAAGCCTGTGGCCTCGGCAGTCGCCGCGATGTTGACCTTGCAGAAATTTTTGGCTTCCTTGATGGTCTTTTTCATCCACTCGCCAGTGTTGATGAAGTCGGCACCCGCATGGCCGCGCAGCAGGTTCATGGGCACGATGGCGTTTTGCCCCAGGCCACCGCCCTGCAAAAACAGCACCTTGTAGTTGGCGGGTATCGCCAGCAGCTCACGCAGGTCAGCCTCGGCTTCGGCATGGATGGAAATAAATTCCTTGCCGCGATGGCTCATCTCCATCACCGACATGCCGGAGCCCTTCCAGTCCAGCATCTCGGCTGCGGCCTGACGGAGCACAGTTTCAGGAAGGGTGGCCGGGCCGGCGCTGAAGTTCAAAACGCGTGTCATGGAGAAAACTTTCTTGGGAATGTAGGTGTTGGGATGGGGGTTCAATCCGGCAGCCCGGCTGGGCCACCCGAAGGCACAGCATACAAGAAAGCCAGGCCGCCACCTGCACCATGGCCTAAGCGTTTGCCCGACTGCCGCAGAAAGACGGTGCTATTTATTTAATAGCTGGTCACGCGCGTATTTATTGGGCTTGCGGCTATTTTTGGCAGTCAATTTTGGCCATTTTCATGGTTTTTTGGCGGCTTGGAGGCAATTTAACGCCAATCAACATGAGCAGCAACAATAAAGAACTGCACCTGACCTGGTTGCACTCAGAGGGCTACGCCAATTCTGGTTCGGCACCCTCGGGTAGAAGTTGCCGGAGCGGGTAGCGGCTTGAAATTCAGATTGATCCCATTACGGGATCGTGATAAAGTTTAGTTGATGCGCATCATTGCCCTCGGCACTCTAATAGACTTTTGGCTCAAGCACGCTGACGCGATGGAATCTTTGAGCGCCTGGTATGCAATAGCCAGTCGCAGCAACTGGTCATCGCCTGTCGATGTGAAATCCGCTTACCGCAACGCCAGCTTTGTGGCGGGCAATCGGGTCATCTTCAACATCAAGGGAAATGATTACCGGCTGGTGGTGGCGATGCACTACAACCGTCAGATTGCATATGTTCGGTTTGTTGGAACACATCGCCAATACGATCAAATTGACGCGACTCTTGTGTGAGGCACCTATGAGCACCATTCACCTTATCCGCACCAAAGCCGACTACCGCGCTGCACTCAAACGTATCGAAGTGCTGTGGGACGCGCCAATGAAATCGCCAGAAGCTGACGAATTGGAAGTTCTGAGCCTGTTGGTGGAGGTCTACGAAAAAGAGCACATCACCATGCCACAGGTAGACCCCGTAAGCCTGCTGCTGCATGTGATGGAAGCGCGCGAGCTAACACGCAAAGACCTAGAGCCCTACATCGGCACGCGTGCGCGCGTGGCTGAGGTGCTGAACCGGGTACGACCACTCTCACTGGAAATGATTCGCCGCTTGTCCACCGGGCTTGACCTGCCTGCGGACTTGCTGATCGCGGGGTATGAGTTGCGGGAGGTGGCTTGATGGCTAGACCAAAATCAGGCAGCAACCCCATCCTTCACCGTATCCGCCATATCCGTATAGTCCTTCACCTTATCAAAGTTGAGGTACTGGTAAATCGTGTCGCTGGATGCCGTCAGCACGCCCATGTCTTTCATGTACTCGGCCTTGGTCGGGATGCGTCCGAGCTTGGAGCAAATAGCAGCCAGCTCGGCTGATCCCAAATACACATTGGAATTTTTGCCTAGGCGGTTGGGGAAGTTGCGGGTGCTGGTTGAGAACACGGTTGCGCCTTCTTTCACCTGTGCCTGATTGCCCATGCAGAGGCTGCAGCCTGGCATTTCCATTCGCGCGCCGGCAGAGCCCAGAACACCGTAATGGCCTTCTTCGGTTAGTTGCTTGGCATCCATCTTGGTGGGCGGTGCCATCCACAGCTTGACCGGGATGTCGCGCTTGTTTTCCAGCAGCTTGGAGGCCGCGCGGAAGTGGCCGATGTTGGTCATGCAACTGCCGATGAAGACTTCATCGATCACTGCGCCGCTCACATCGCTGAGTGTTTTCACGTCGTCGGGGTCGTTCGGGCAAGCGACGATGGGTTCATGGATGTCGGCCAAGTCAATCTCGATCACGGCCGCGTATTCTGCGTCTGCATCACCCTTGAGCAATTGCGGGTCGGCCAGCCACGCTTGCATGGCGGCGATGCGGCGATTGATGGTGCGCACGTCTGAATAGCCAGTTGCAATCATCCACTTGAGCATGGTGATGTTGCTGGTGATGTACTCAATGATGGGTTCTTTGTTCAGATGCACGGTGCAGCCACCTGCCGAGCGCTCTGCGGATGCATCGCTCAATTCAAACGCTTGCTCGACTTTCAAATCAGGCAAGCCTTCAATCTCTAAAATTCGGCCTGAGAACACATTGACTTTGCCCTGCTTGGCCACCGTCAACAAGCCAGCCTTGATGGCGTACAGCGGAATGGCGTTGACCAAGTCGCGCAGTGTGATGCCGGGCTGCAAAGCGCCTTTGAAGCGCACCAGCACAGACTCAGGCATGTCGAGCGGCATCACGCCTGTGGCGGCACCGAATGCGACCAGGCCAGAACCTGCGGGAAAGCTGATACCGATGGGGAAGCGCGTGTGGCTGTCGCCACCCGTGCCCACGGTGTCGGGCAGCAGCAGGCGGTTCAGCCACGAGTGGATCACGCCGTCACCGGGGCGCAGGCTGATGCCGCCGCGCGTGCTGATGAACGCCGGCAGCTCGTGGTGCGTCTTCACGTCCACCGGCTTCGGGTACGCTGCGGTGTGGCAGAAGCTCTGCATCACCAGGTCGGCGCTGAAGCCGAGGCAGGCCAGGTCTTTGAGCTCGTCGCGCGTCATCGGGCCGGTGGTGTCTTGCGAGCCGACGCTGGTCATGCGCGGCTCGCAATAGGTGCCGGGGCGCACGCCTTGCTGGTTGCCGTTGACGATGGGCAGACCACAGGCCTTGCCGACCATCTTCTGGCCCAGGCTGAAACCCTTCTTCGTGTCCACCGGGCTGATCGGCAGACGGAACAG